>JAGNIJ010000031.1 GCA_018001225.1 Kiritimatiellia bacterium
GCCGACGGCGTGAACTGGACCTGGAACGTCGTGGTTGCGCCGGCCGCCAGCGAAGACGCCGGCTGACTGGTCACCACGAAGTCCGCCGCGTGCGTCCCGCTGGTGGTCACCGTCCCCAGCGTCAGCGTCCCGTACCCGCTGTTCGTGACCGTGAACGTCCGGGTCACCGGCGTGCCGCCGACCATGGCCACGGGGCCGAAGTCCGTGTGATCGGCCAGACTGGGCGTTGCATCGCCATCCGCGATCTTCACGCCGTTGCCGTACATATCAATATCCGGCGCGTCCGGCGGGGCGAAGTCGGATGTCCAGAGCGCCCGCCCCTTGGCCACCATGAAGTTCTTCAAATACCCGGCCGCATAGTATCGGCCACCGGAATCCCTTGCGCAACCGATCTCAAAAGCGGAGGAGTTATCCGGCAGTGTGGCGCCAGGCGACAGGGCCGTGCCGATACTCGTCCATGTCTGCCTCGTTCCATCGATGAACAGGAGGAGATTGGTCCCCTGCCGAACAAGCGCCATATGATACCATTGATTCAGCACGGGAGTCCATGAACGTTCATACAGGGCGACGGTGACGCCCCCGGGGTCGGAGTAGAACCGGATCTTATTGAAGTTCAGATGATACATGCCGAACCCGTTATTGGCGGCATACTGATTGAAGAAGCCCCCGTGCGTGCCGCTTGGCGTCGCGGGCTTGTACCACCACTGGAAGGTAAAATCACCGCTACCCAACGCCCAGTCGGCGCTGTCCGGTGTGGTCAGGTAATCCCCGTTGCCGTCCACGTACACCGCCCCGTTGCCGGATAGGCCCTCCGGCAGCGCCGTGCCCGGCACGACCCCGTTGTTCGTTACCGTCTTGCCCGTGCCGCTGCTGTCATTGACGTTACCGTCGAAGTGAAGAAGAAGCTTCGTGTAGGCATCCGTTGTGTGCGCCGACGTCGGCGGCGTGAAGTTCGAGGTCCAGCGGGCAATGCCTTTGGATATCCGCAACTCGTCTATCCAGCCGTTATGATAGCCACTCCCCGCTCGACCAATCCTGATTTCGCCGTTCGGACGCCATATCGTACTTGAACTGGAAAAGGACGATATCAACACCCCATTCTTGAATGTGTAGAAATTGTTACCGCTTCTCGCTACCGCGTAGTGCGCCCATTCAACGGATGTCCCTCCCATGGAGACATCGCTTGCAATGTCCCAATTCACGCCATCCGTCGAGAGATACAGACTTCCTGCTGCTCCGTACGATATTAAGGGGGAGCCGCCCACATCCCCGAGTTGCACCACGTAGGAGGGCGTGCCTTTGGCCCAGAAATCGACGGTAAAATCACCGCTTCCAAAATTCCAATCTTCCGAATCCGGCATGGCTAGATACGAGGATGTCCCGTTAAAATACGCAGCACTTCCGAACACGCCACTCGCTATAATCTTCGTATTCCCGTTCGCCGTGAGCGTGTGGCGGCCCGTCAGGTCAGGGATATTTGTTGATCCGGATTCCCCATCACCCGCGACGAACAGCACGCAGTGGTCCAGGGCTTGCAACCCGACACCTTGAACCGCGAAATCGAACGGGCTCTCGTCGCCGTCCCCGTTGGTGAAGCTCACCGTCGCCCCGTGCGTCCCGTTCGCCCGCGGCGTGAATGTAATCTGGAACGTCGTCGTCCCGCCCGCGGCCACGGAGGCCGCCGGCTGGCTCGCCACGCTGAACGAACCCGTTACGGACACCGTTCCGACGCTCAACGCCGCGTCGCCGGAGTTCGTGATCGTGAACGTCCGGACCAGCGTCCCCGTGTCGGCCGAGACGATTCCGAAATCGGTATGGTCTGTATTGGTCGGCGCCGTGTCGCCGTCCGCGATGCTGACCCCATTGCCAAGAACCGCGATCTCCGGCACCGCGCCCTGGCCTTGGATCGAGAAGTTATAGGGGTTTTCGTCGTTGTCGTTGTTCGACAGGCTCAACGCCGCCGTCCGGTTCCCGGACGCCGATGGCGTGAACCGCACCTGGAACGTCGTCCACTCGCCCGCCGCCACAGACGAGGCAGGCTGCGACACCACCATGAAGTCCGCCGCATGCGCCCCGCTGGTGGTCACCGTCCCCAACGTAAGCGTTCCATACCCGCCGTTGGTGATCGTAAACGTCCGCGTCACGGGCGTCCCGCCGACCATGGCCACCGGCCCGAAGTCGGTGTGATCGGCGAGACTCGGCGTGGCATCGCCATCGGCGATCTTCACGTCGTTGCCGTATACATCGAGGTCCGGCACGCCCGGCGGGGCGAAATCGTTCGTCCACAGCGCGCGTCCCTTGACAACTGCAAAATTGCGGATGTATCCCGGGAAGAAATTCCACGCCCCGTTTTCCCCGCCGATCTCGAAGTTGGCCGACACATCCGGCAGAGATGACGACCCGATGGATGTGTTTGTGGTCAACGGCCTGGCGACGCCGTTCACAAACATGCTGACGCGTGAGCTGCTGCGAACAAGCGCCAGATGATACCATGTGTTGGTCTCTGGAGTCCATGCCATGTCATACGAGGCCACGGGACTTCCGGCATTGAAAGCGGAAAAGCGCCATAATGAACCTGTGCTGATAGCCGCCTGCCACATCATGTACGTCGAACCATTCCGCTGCCCCCAGGATCCCGGGTAATTTGCTCGGGATGTCCATTTTACCCACATGGACCATGTAAAATCCCCGCCGCCAAAAGCCCAATCCGCGCTGTCCGGTGTGAAGAGATAGTCGCCGCTGCCGTCGAAGAACACCGCGCCGTTTCCACCGAGCCCCTCCGGCAGCGCCGTGCCCGCGACCACGCCTGCGTTGGTCACCGCTTTCCCCGTGCCGCTGGCGTCGCTGATGAGCCCGTCCGTGTTCAGCAGGAACTTGGTGTAGCCGTCCGCCGACCAATCCACCGCGGCGGCATCGTAGTTCCCCATGTAGCGGCCGATCCCTTTGGATATCCTGTAACGGCGAATCTTCCCGTCGAACCAGTAGGAGACGCCCGATACCATCCTTCCAATCCAGGGCGTCGCCGCGAAATCCGGAACGCTATAGGAGCCCGTGGCCTGGCCGTCCACCACGCCATCGATGAAGATCTGCGTGTTGGTGCCGCGCCGGGATACCGCCAGGGTATGCCAGCTGTTACTCAAGACTCCGCCCACCGATGTGGTGCCGAACAGGTTGACCAGCGTCGAGCCTCCGCTGGCACAATCAAAGTGCAGCCCCCAGCGCGTACCGCTCCAATTGATCAGCAGCCGGGTGCGGTTATTGATATCCGGACTCTGAATAAAGATGCTGGGGACCTTGCCGCCAGAGGCCTCGCTAAGGACGTCGACGAAGACCTCGGCCTCGATCGTAAAATCGTTCGTGCCGAATGCCCAGTCCGCATTGTCGCCCAGGGCCAGGTAGGAAGAGGTTCCATTGAAGTCCGCGATCGTGAGGCCGCTGGCCGGATCAAGCGCCGCGATCTGCGCGTTGCCGGCGGCGGTCATCGTGTGCCGGCCGGTCAGGTCCGGGATCGTCGTCGAGCCGAACGTCCCGTCGCCCGCGACAAAGAGCACGCAGTTCTCCAGAGCCTGCAAGCCCACGCCCTGCACGGCGAAGTTGAACGGGCTTTCGTCGGAGTCTCCGTTCGTGAAACTCACCGCCGCGCCGTGTGTCCCGTTCGCCCGCGGCGTGAACGCGATTTGGAATGTGGTGCTCCCGCCCGCCGCCACGGAGGCCGCCGGCTGGCTGGCCACGCTGAACGCGCCCGTCACGGACACCGTCCCCACGCTCAACGCCGCGTCGCCCGAGTTCGTGATCGTGAACGTCCGGGTCAAAGTGCCGGTATCGGCCGAGATCGTCCCAAAGTCCGTCCAGTCCGAACCGCTCGGGGTGGTGTCCCCGTCCGCGATGCTGACCCCGTTGCCGAGAACCGCGATCTCTGGAACTGCGCCCTGTCCCTGCACGGTGAAATCATACGGATTCTCGCTGTTGTCGTTGTTCGACAGGCTCAACGTCGCCGTACGGTTGCCCGCCGCCCCCGGCGTGAACTGCACCTGGAAGGTCGTCGTCCCGCCCTCCGACACGGACGACGCTGGCTGCGCCACCACCACGAAGTCCGCCGCGTGCGTCCCGCTCGTCGTCACCGTCCCCAGCGTCAGTGTGCCGTATCCGCCGTTAGTGACCGTGAACGTCCGGGTCACCGGCGTCCCGCCGGACAGCGGTACATAGCCGAAGTCCGTATGATCTGTCTCGCTCGGTGTGGTATCGCCATCCGCGATCCACACTCCGTTGCCACGCACGTCTATGTCCGGCACATCCGGTGGCGCGAAGTTGGCCGTCCAAAGGGCCTGGCCCTTGACGATTCGGTAGTTCTTCAGGTAACCATACAGAAACTCCTCCACGGGGTTGTTAGCGGCTCCCAGGCTGATCATATTATTGATATTCGGAAGCGAACTGCTCCCGAACGGTATGGATGCGGTCGTCGGCACAACCTGGCCATCCACAAAGAGATATCCATTGGTTCCGCTGCGGGCAAACGCGATATGATGCCACGCCCCTGTGGTCAACGGAGCCGCGGCGGTGGTGAAATAGTTGCCGTACGTGATTTCATTCTGCTGGAAAACCATGGCCATGCGATTGTCGGATTTCATATAAAAGGAGCATGTGCCGGTGCGGTCTGGCGAAAGCTGCTTTAGGAACCACTGCCACGCGCCCAACCGCGTGGGTTTCCACCACAGGTCCAGCGTCCAGTCATTGGTGCCGAAAAAGAAGTCATCACTGTCGGGTATCGTGAGATAATCCCCGCTGCCATCGAGATACAGGGCCCCGCCACCTGCCATACCCGCCGGCAACGCGGTACCCGGCACCACCCCGTTGTTCGTCACCGTCTTGCCCGTGCCGCTGCTGTCGTTGACGTTGCCGTCGAAATGGAGCAGCAGCTTCGTGTACGAGTCGGCGACGAAGCTGACGACGTGCGGATCGAAGTCCGTCGAGTAGCGCGCGACGCCCTTGGAAAGACGGAACCTAGCGATGTATCCCGGGAAATACTGCACCGGCGCCGACGGCGTCACCCGCCCGATCTCGTACGTGCTGGACGAATTGAAGATGGTGTCGGAGCCGAAACCGCCGGTCACCGGCACGGCCACGCCGTCCACATACAGCCGCGCCGTTGAACCCTCCCGCACAATGGCGATGTGATGATTCGTGCCGCTGGAAATCACCGTGTCGGAATAGACCGACTTCACGGAGCCTCCCGAGTTGCCGTCCGTGCTGTAGAAAAAGACCAGCCTTTTGGTGCCGCTGACGTCCCGGTAGCTGAACTGCGAGGCGCGCTGGTTGCCCAAGGATTCGTACTGCGAGCACATGGTGTAGGCGACATTCGCCCCGGGCGCCTGCGTCATATTCATGACGAACTCGATCGTGAAGTTGTTCGTTCCAAAGTTCCAGTCGTCGCTATCCGGAACAGACAGGTAGGCCGACGAGCCATTGAAATAGGCCTGCGAACATTCATATTCGGTGTTGTAGGTTACTATCTGCGCATTCCCATTCGCCGTCAGCGTATGCCGACCGGTCAGGTCCGGGATCGTCGTCGAGCCGAACGTCCCGTCGCCCGCCATGAACAGCACGCAGTTGTCCAGCGCCCGCAGACCCACGCCCTGCACAGCGAAGTTGAACGGGCTCTCGTCGGAGTCACCGTTCGTGAAACTCACCGTCGCGCCGTGCGCCCCATTGGCCCGCGGCGTAAAGGCGATCTCGAACGATGTGCTCCCGCCCGCCGCCACGCTCGCCGCCGGCTGGCTGGCCACGCTGAACGCGCCCGTCACGGACACCGTCCCCACGCTCAACGCCGCGTCGCCCGAGTTCGTGATCGTGAACGTCCGGGTCAAAGTGCCGGTATCGGCCGAGATCGTCCCAAAGTCCGTCCAGTCCGAACCGCTCGGGGTGGTGTCCCCGTCCGCGATGCTGACCCCGTTGCCGCTGACCGCGATTTCGGGCACGGCCCCGCGGCCCTGTACGGCGAAGTCGAAGGGATTCTCGTCCCCGTCGTTGCTCGACAGGCTCAATGTCGCCGAGCGCAGGCCGCCCCCGCCCGGCGCGAACCGCACCTGGAACGTGGTGCTGCCGCCCGCCGCCAGCGACGGCGCGGGCTGGCTCGTGACGACGAAGTCCGTTTTATGCGTGCCGCTGGTTACCACGCTCCCGAGTGTCAGTTCCGACAGGCCGCTGTTGGTGACGGTAAACGTGCGCGTCACCGGCGCGCCTCCGGACACATCGACGGACCCAAAGTCCGTGTGGTCGGTCACGCTCGGCGTCGTGTCGCCATCCGCGATGTTCAGCCCGTTGCCGGATACGGCGATCTCGGGATCGCCGGGCGGCACGAAGTTCGTCGTCCAGAGCGCCTGTCCCTTCACGACGGTCACGTTGTCCAGGTAGCCGTTGAAGAAACTGTAGTTTAGGCCGCCGTCGTTGTACGACGCCCCGACGGTCAGCACGTGCGTATAGCTGTTGGTCAGATTCTCCGTGAACGTCGTGGGCGAGCCCTGCAGTTGCCCGTCCTTATAGAAGGAAAGATAGCCCGCGCTGCGCACCACGGCCAGATGGGTCCAGGTATTCGACGGAAGCGTGATGCCGACCGTTTTGGTGGGCCACGGCCAGGCTCCACCGGCAAAGGCCAGGCTGTTCGTTCCACTAACGTTCCACAGCGCCCAGTACCAGGCGCCCGCATCCTGGCCCTGGCTTCCCTGGTGGTGCTCGACGAGAAAGGCGCGGTCGCCGATGGACGGGTAGGCCAGCACTTTTGCCCAGGCATGCACGGTGAAATCCCCCGTGCCGAAATCCCAGTCGGGGCTGTCGGCCGCGGTGACCCCGTCCCCGGCGCCGTCCAGGCGTAGCGCGCCCGAACCGGCGACGCCCGAGGGCATGGCCGTGCCCAGCAGGACGCCGGTGTTGGTGATCGTCTTGCCGGTGCCGCTGCTGTCGGCTACCGAACCGTCGAAGTTCAGCAGGAGGCGCGTGTATTCGTCCGGCGTATAGTCGATGGCGGCGGGATCGAAACTGGACGCATATCGCCCGATGCCCTTGGAAATCCGGAACCGGCTCATGAGGCCACGAACATACTGCGCCGAAACGCCGTTATAGTAGCCGCTGCCTATGACCACGTTGTTTATCGTCATGTTGAAATCGGCCGTTTGCCCGGACGCCGAGGTCAGGGTCTGGGTCGTTCCATTGACGAAGAAACTGACCGCCCCCGCGCGGCGCTGGATGGCGATGTGATAATTGGTGTTCGGATTGGGATTGAAGGCGATCTCGCAATTGATCGCGATCCCCGCCCCGCTCAACCGCAGCGTATTCAGTGCCGCACCCGGGCCGCCCGACGCGTTGAGACCCACGATCCATCGCTTGGCCGTGGATTCATACACCGCAAGAGGAACCACCCAGTCGTCGCTGCTGCCGGCATAGTCGTTCGTCAGGTTCAGTATGAACTCGATGGTGAAGTCGTTGGTGCCGAAGGCGAGATCGTTGGTCGGCGCGACGGTCAGGTAGTTGCCGGTGCTGAACCGGGCCTGGCTGGCGCCGGACAGCGAGTTCAACGACACGATCTGCGCGTCTCCAACCCGCACGGGAGAATGGCGCCCCGTGGAGTCCGTGATGGTCGTCGAGCCAAAACTGCCTTCGGCCCGGAGAAGGAGCGTCGTCTGCGCCCGGGCTTCCGGCGTCCAGGCCAGTCCGACGGCCGCGAGGGCCATCAGCCACCAGCCGCGAAATCCCATGTTCCGGCGTGTTGAGTTACGCATCATGTTCGTTCTCCTTCTCGACTCCTGGCGCCCGCTTAGTTTCCTTCGTTTCCTTCTGTTCAAATTCCTTCATCCGCGTCCATCCGCGTGATCCGCGGGCCCTTCCCCCATTCGCGTCAATTCGCGGTTCCCTTCCGGCACTTCCGGCTTGAAAGGCGCCCGTTTCCACGATAAAGATGCTGATATGAAATTCATCGCCACACTGGAGAGGGACGAGGACGGGATGTGGGTAGCCGAATGCCCGTCCATCCCCGGCTGCGTCAGCCAGGGGACCACGCGGGAGGAAGCGCTGGCCAACATCCAGGAGGCCATCGAAGCCTGCCTGGAGGTCCGCGCCGAACGCGGCATGCCGCTGACGATCGAAACCCGGCAGGTCGAAGTCACCGTATAATGCCTGTTCTGCCCCATATCAGCGGCGAGGAGACGGCCAAAGCCTTCCAACGCGACGGATGGATTTTGGTTCGCCAACGGGGCAGCCACATGATCATGGTCAAAGACGGCCATATCGCCTCCTTGTCCATTCCCCATCACAAGGAAGTGGCCAGGGGAACGTTGCGCGCGCTCATCCGAAATGCCGGCTTGACCGTTCACGACTTCTTACAGCTCCTCTGATTGCGAATCACGACATCCCTTTTCGAGGTTTAAACGGAAGGCAACGAACAAAACCAAGTCTCCCCCTTTATTCCCTTCGTTTCCTTCTGTTCAAATTCTCCCATCCGCGCCCATCCGCGTGATCCGCGGTCGCTCTTCTTCGCGTCAATTCGCGGCGGCCCATTCTTCCCGCATACGCGCCTTCACGGGCGCGGGGGCTGAACGCGCCCCCGCTCGCCTTCTCCGCATCAACCCCCGCCCGGCCAGGGCGGCGAGCATGAGCACGCCGGTCGTCGGCTCCGGAATCGCGCTGCCCCCGCCGCCGGGGTCTCCCCCGCCGCCGTCGCGCGCCTGGAAGTTGTCCACGGAGTACGTCTCCTCCTCCCCGGTCGCCGAACGGGCAATCTGGATGTCCACGAACGAGACGTTACCGAGCGCGCTGTTCCAGGCCGCCTCCGAGCCGCCGAACCAATTCCCGGCATAGGTGCCCGGCACGTTAATCGTGTACCAGCCGCCGACGCCGCCCACCTGTGGCCAGGCGTTGTAGAGGAACGTCGGCCCGGAGCTGCCGGCGAACCGGATCTGCAACTCCGAGGGCAGATAGGTCGCGGCATAGAAACTGAACGTCCAGCCGTAGAACCCGCCGAGGTCCGTGAGGTAATCCCCCGTGAACGCGCCGCCCGACGAGGCCGCCGTGGCGCGCAAGGCGTCCACCTCCGGCGCGGGGACGCCCTGCGCGGCGAACGTGACCGACATCGAGCCGGCGGGATTCCCGAAGCCGCCGGCATACGACACCGTCGCCACGCCGTCGCGGCCCGACCAGCCGGCCGCATCCGCGTCCCAGTCCTCCGTGTAGACCGCCGCGCCATGGACGGGGCGCGGGCTCAAGCCCGAGACGGCGGCCAGCATGAAGCTAAACAGGCACAATTTAGTTTGGTTATCCATGGGGGGAACCCTCTCGGTTCCGGCGCCTGCCGGGGTGGTGATGCCAACGAATATGATTCACCTGGGAATCATTCATTGGGGCAGCATAGGGGCGCGCACCGGAAGCGTCTATCGGGGCAAAAATGATTGTGCATCCTATTTCCCCTCAACGCGCATCAGATTTTTTCTTATACAGAATAGGGCGCCGCGCCGGATGGTCCGGCTTGCAGTTCCTATCGTCCCATTTACAATTCGCCGCATGATCACGACTCCCTGCAGCTCTCCGGCGCCCCAGGGGACGGAGGCGTTTCCGTGGATCAACCGGCGCTTTGCCCTGGCGTTTTTTTCCCTGGTGACGGCGCTGTCCGGGGTATCGTTCGTCGCGGGCGTGCGGGTCCTGCGCGAGGCGCCGTACCTGGGGATTCAAGTCGGCTCCTGGAACCAACACCCGACGGTGTTTCACTATGACGAAACATCCGCGGCGCACGATCTCCTGTCCCAAAGCGACACCCTGATCGAGATCAACGGCATACCGCTGAAAATGAGTGATTTTCTGCACTACCCGGAGTTTTTTTCCCGGGGCATGGAAAGAGAATGGTGGGCGAAGGCCGCCGCCTTGCATCAACGCCTGTCCTCGGACCGAGAGGCCCGCCTCGTAACACTTCGGGAGGATGGGACATCCGCCTCCGCGACTCTTCCGCTGCGCCGAATGCCCTGGCGAATCCTGGTCCAGCGAACGGCCATCTCCTACATTAGCGCCGTGTTGTGCCTGATCATCGGGGCCTCCGTCCTCGTTCGCGCGGCGGACATCCATCGCTTTCTGATTGCCCTGCTGTCGGCGAACAGCGCGCTGTATCTGATTTGCATGACGGCCCTGCGCACGCGCGACCTGGTGCTGCCGTCCGCAGCCCTCCGCCTCCTGGTGAACCTCTCCTATTTCGGCGCGGCCGGGTGCCTGACGCTGATTCATTTCGCCATGGTCTTCCCTCAACCGCTGCCCCTGTTGCGACGCCACCCGAACCTGGCCTTGCTCCCGTACCTTTTCATGATGTTGTCCTGTATCCTCTATTATTCCGGCCTCACGGCGTTCGGGTTCACTTTCCCGTTCCTGATTATCTGGCTGCTGGTGGCCGCCGGCAGCTTCGCGTATTCGTATGCCCGGGAGAAGGATCCTCTTCCCAAGGAAATCATACTGATGACCATGACGCCGCCGGCCATCGTCCTGACAGCCCTGGTGCTGCTGGCCCTGTTGCCCGCCGTGTTGCGCGCGCGGCCGATTGACTTCACCTACTACAGCCTCATCGTGCCGATCCTGCCCTTCACCCTCTGGTTCGGCGCCAAGAGCTATGCCCTCTACCTCGAGAAAAAAACCGCCGTGGAACAGCGTATTCGAGAACGCGACTACATCGCCCGGGAATTACATGACCACTTGTCCAATGACCTGACCGCCGTCAGCCTATGCAGCCAGGAGGCCCGGGACTCGCTGGGCCAGGCGAGTCCGGTAACCATCGCCTCGCTGCTGGACACTATCCTCGAACGCACCCAGAAATCCTTCTGGCTCGTGCGTGATTTCATTACGTCTTTCTCGCCCGAGGACTGTTCGTGGAGCGGCCTGATCGCCCAGATGGAAAACTTTGGCTATCGAACGCTGCCACCCCTGCACATGCGGCTGGATTTGGAAGTCAGCGTGGACCGGCAGAACCCGATGAATGCCCTGACCTACCTGCACCTGTTCGGCGTGTTCAAGGAACTACTGACGAATGCCATGAAGTACTCCGACGCCAGCGTCGTCCGGGTGCGGCTGGAGGATGATCGAGCCAAGGGGCTGATCCGGATGACCGTCAAGGATGATGGAAAGGGTTGCGAGTTGGACCGGCCTTGGGGCCGGGGCCTGCACAACATACAGCGACGCGCGTCCGAACTCGGGGGCACGGCGCAGTTTGAGAGTCAACGCGGCCAGGGATTTCAGGCCATCGTCGAGACGCCCCGGCTGCACATCTGAACGGCTTCGGCCTTTCCCGGAATGCGGCGGTCCTCTCCACACAGTCTTTTCTGACACCGTTTGAAACGAACGCTCCCGCACCGCCATTCCGGCCAAGAAGGTGGATTACTCCGACCACGAACTGTTCCACGCGCTTACGCGCGCACCTGCGAAGCCGCCCTGGGGTAACGGAGTGGCGGCTATTTCATGGCCGGACTCGTTTATCTCCCGCATCGCGGGCCGAACCTCCGCAGGATCCGGAGTCACTTCACGGCCCCCTCGCGGCTGGTCCAGTGGACAGCCAAGCGCACCAATTCGGACATCGTGGGGGTGTTCAACTTGGCCTTGATGTGCAGCCGATGCGTGTCCACGGTTTTGACGGAAAGATGCAGGCATTCCGCAATCCGGCGCGTGGAGTAACCCATTCCGATGAACCGCAGAATCTGGAGTTCCCGATCCGTCAGGGCCTTCAGAGGATCGTGGACCTCCCGGGCGCCCTTCGGCACTGTCGCGCCCGACAGTCCGAACAACTGCCGCTGGACGGCTGGACTGAAGTAGTAACCCCCGTTCATCACCTGCCGGATAGCCTCCAGCACCTTTTCCCTGTTCTCCCCTTTGCTCACGTATCCTCGTGCGCCCAGGCGCATCGCGCGCACGGCATACAGCATTTCATCCCGGACGGAAACCACCAGGCTGGCCACTTCTGGGAAATGACGTGTAATATCGCCTAGAAGGTCCAGCCCATCACCGTCCTTGAGGCTCAAGTCCACGATGACCAAATGGGGTTGGCACGTTTTGATTCGCTCCAAGGCGTCCGAGCAGGACTCCGCCACGGCGCAAATAGCCAGATCCTCCTGGGTTTCAATAAATCGAGCAAATCCTTCTCGGACTACCGGGTGGTCATCCACGATTATGATGCGCGTCTTGGCGACTCTCATTTTGCAACCCTATAGCGCATCATTTCGATCCGGCAGGGGCATTCGGCCTGTGGCTCGAACGAACCCCGCATCGACTGTTTCAACGGCCTACATGAGCAACGCACAACCTGCCCTTGTCAGATTAAACTTACAGAAAAAAGGCCCGAATGTCAACGATTACGACGGCCCTGCCCGTCATGTTTTGCAAGGCGTTTAGCGCCCTCACAGCCGTCCCCAGGGCCGTGCGCGAAAGGAACTCTTCCTGCACAGGCAGGCATGGTAACGACCTTCAGGATAACGTGTTAAGAGAAGACCGAAGCGCGCCTCCCGGGGGCGGATTCGCGAGATCAGGCTCACTCGACTTGAAGCTCATCGGCCGACCCATTATGGAAAGGCACCCCTCGCGGCGCGTGGGGCGACAGTGAAAACCGGGGTGAAATATTCACCGCCAGAATGCTCTTGAGCTGTTCCGGGGTGACCGTTTCGCGAAGCGACGCGACCATGAGCGCCGATTCCAGTTTCTTCCCGATTTCCGTGCGGCGGAATCCGGAAAACGCGGGCGAAAGCATGAAGTGATAGACCACGCCCGAAGAGGTGATGTCCGCCAGCGTTTCGAGATGCGTCACCGCTTCCTCCGCCAGCCACATACGGGCCGCCGCCGCCGCCGCATCCGCATGCAAGCCCGGGGAATCGGGATCCCGGGCCAGGGTTTCCTTCAACGTACTCCGCGCATCCTTCCAGAGCCCTGATTTGGCCAGCGCAAAGGCCAGGGCGCGAGCGGCCTCTACATCAGACGGATGCTCCCGCCGATATCGGGCCAACCGGGCGATCGCCGATGCAAAGTCTTCATGCTCAATGAGCGCCAGGCCCTCATTCAACTCGGAGAGGGAGTCCGGCGTGGCGAGGCGCCGGCACTGCTCCCACAAGGCCAAGGCCTCGGTCAATCGCCCCTCCTCGCGATAGAGGCAGGCCAGCAGGGTGAAGACCTCCGGATTCGCACTGCCCAACTGGACCGCGGTCTCGAGCGCCAACCGGGCCATGTCGCGGTCCGCATAACGCAGGTAGCATTGTCCGATGCTCTGCCACACGTTCACGTTCCGGGAATTCAGCGCCAAGGCTTCACAGTAAGCCTTGAGGGCGGCCGCTATACGGCCCGACACCAGATACCGGTCTCCCAACAGCCGGATTGCTTCACCCCTCTGGATGGCCGTAAAATCAAAAAACTCCCCGGGCGCGGGCTCCCGCGCCAAGGGCGGGATGTCCGGAGAATTTTCAGATCTCCTGTCCATAGCACTGGATATCAAAGTGCGAACCGCCTCTCGCTTCGCATCGGTTCCGACGCCCGTTCCCTCGGCGGCCCCCATGCCTGCCACCGTCTGAAGCTGCTCATGGACTTGGTAGGCTTGGCGATACTCCAACCACATCATCATCAACCCGCCCCCGCCCATCACGCCGGCCACCAGCCAGGCCACAAGGGGCCATCCGCGAAGGCCCCCCGCTTTCTGACCTGACCCTACGCGGACAGGGCGAGGTCTCTCCCTCCCTTCGCGCGGCGTCTCGTGGCGGTCCGTCTCGATCGAAGCTGTCATGTCTCACCACTTATCAAGGAAAAGGAACGAGGACCGCTCCCCCTGTGGTTCTGCGTCCGCGTCCGGCCTTCCATGTAACACGAGGTCTGCTTTCAGCCGCGATTGCAGTGGCGGCGTTCTTTGGCGCAACGCAATCTTCTCCAGAACCTTGTACCGCAGATCGGCTCGAATCCCATCCAACTGGGGATCCGTCAACCAGATGGATGTCGCCTCGGGGTGAGCCTTGAAGGCCGTGTACAGTGCCGATATCGCCGAATCCACCCGTCCCAGCCGACTGTGAGCACACGCCCGGTTGAAAAAGACGGCCGCCAGCAGCGCCGGACGTTTGATGGCTCCGGTCTCGATGGATTCCAGAAGGGTGAGCGCCTCTTCGTAGCGGCCCGTCTGCATATACGCGGCGGCCTGGTTGCAAAGCAAGGCGGCGTTTGCCGGCCGATGCGCCCGTAGTTTCTTGATCGCTTCCTGCGAGCGTGGGTAATCGGAAAGGCGGAACGCGTACTCCGCCAAGTCCATCAACGCCGCCTCCCTCACCGCCTCCGGGGTCCCTTCGCCAACCCACCGCTCAAGTTTCCGTATCGCCTCCTGATGCTCTCCTTGAAAAGCCAGTTGACGAGCCTCGGCCCGATCCGCTTCAGCCTGTGACACCAGCGCGTGACGGTCCGGATCCAAGGCCAGCGCGGCTTCATCCACCGAAAGATCGGCGATGCTGACCGCCCATCGAAGAGCATCGGGGCCCGGCGCATCCGTTGCCGGCGCCGTCACCACGGCCGCCGTTTTGTTTTTTGGACCGGGCGACAGAGCCCCCCCCTTGATGCGAGCCGCTTCTTCGCGAATATACGCCTCCGCGCGGGCCATCCCTTGCCTGTCCTCCCCGCCGTCAGGCTCCGCGATAACGCCGCCTCCCAGGGAGCCCAGCAGCAGCAGGCCCGGCCCGATGAACCGCCCCGCGCGACGGCCGCCTCCGCACCTCCCGCGCGAGGTCCCGGACGCAACGCCTTCCCCGGGACCGGCGCCGCCCTTGACATGATGCTTAACGGTTTTCATTCAAGACCAACCGACAGGCGCGCCGCGCGGAAGACCGCTCACACCTGCCCTTTACTTGGGGCAGCCGCCGCAGCCGGGGCGGACCCGGCCCCCGCCGCTGGACGTGCTTTGCGTGGACATCGTCCGTCCCTGCTGGATGGCGCCCATCATCTGGCGATGCGCCTC
The DNA here is from genome assembly GCA_018001225.1 of Kiritimatiellia bacterium. Taxonomy (NCBI): domain Bacteria; kingdom Pseudomonadati; phylum Kiritimatiellota; class Kiritimatiellia; species Kiritimatiellia bacterium. The sequence goes on from JAGNIJ010000031.1 coordinate 14,984, forward strand.
CCACGCCGCCCAGCCCCCGTCGAGGAAGAAAACAAATGCGTTGATCCTGCCTGCCAGGCCCGCGATCGCCGGATAATCCTCCCCCTTGTCCGTGGCGATCAGCACCGAGCCTACCTGGGGGCGGTCCTTGATGGCGGCGTTGAGCGCCGATGCAAAATCCTCCGGCTTGGCTGGATCGAACGACAGCGCCACGACACCTTCCAGACCGTTGGTCGCGGCCCCGCCGACCGTTACGACCAGCCAGTCCGTGGAATAGCTGATATCGTGAAGCGCGATCGGCGGCACGCGATCGACAGGAGCGCTTCCCTCGAGGCTCCCTCCACGACGGCGCCAGGCATTCAGGCCTCCGTACCACAGGGAGAGCGCGCTGAACCCCGCCTCCCGCAGCTTCCGGCATTCCTCGTCCAGTGGATGACTGCCGTGGCCTTCATCCACCAGCACCACCGGCCGGCCCCGCAGGAAGCCCTTGGTTTTCACCGCGTAGAGCGGGATTTGGATCGCTCCGGGGATCCGAACCCCTTCGAAGCGCTCCGCGCTGCGCACGTCGACCAGCAGGACGCTGCCCGGATCGCGGATCGCCGCCTTCGCCGCCTCGGTGTCCAGGTAGAGCGACCAATCCCGGTCCACGCGGGCCCGCGGCGCCGATGTCACCACGCCCTGGATGGCATACTCGATTTCCGGCGTCTCCGGCGAGGAAGTCTTGACCTGCACGCGGTAGTCCACCGCCCCGGCCTTGTCGGGAACGAAAAGGATCTCTACCGTCCCGGTGCTTCCGGCCGCCACGTTGGTCGGCCACAGCATCACGTGCACGCACTCGCACGAGGGGGTCACGGAATAGACCTCCATCGCCTCGGCGCCGGAATTACGCAAGGTAAACCGGTTGGTCAGGCGATCGTTCAGCCCCGCCGCATTGAATCGGAAAACGTCTGCCGGCGGCGCGGGCGGCGGCGTTTGCGCGCGACCACACAAGATCGCCGCCCACAAGAACAACACGCCCCCGGCGCTCGCGGTTCGACGTATTTTCATAGGACGGGACTATACTCCCTCAATGAATCACAAGCAAAGCTAGATGCCGATCGGGGAGCCGCGCGCCGTATCGGCACGCCTCCACCGCCGGCGGAGAACCAGGGCCGCGGCCAGCACCAGGACGAAGGGGGTCGGCTCCGGCACGGCGTTCGACGGGTCAGGCGGGTCCGGAGGGTCGGGGTCGTCTTCGCTATGCCGGAACCCGTCCAGGTAGTAGCTTTCCTCCGCTCCGCTGCCGGAGCGGCCGATCTGGATGTCCACCCACTGGACACTCGCCAGCGCGTTCGACCACGCGGTCTCCGTGCCGCCGAACCAGTTGCCGGAATAGGTCGCGGGCACGGTGATCGTATACCAACTCCCGACGCCGCCCAACTGGGGAAGCGCGTTGTAGATCAGGGCCGGCCCGGAGCTGCCGCGGAACCGCACCTGCAGGTCGGAGGGCAGTTCCGTGGCGGCATAGAACCGGAAGGTCCACCCGTAGAATTCCCCCAGGTCCGCCCAGTAATCGCCCGTGAACGCGCCGCCGGAGGCGGAGGCCGTCGCGCGGAAGGCGTCCACCTCCGCCGCCGGAATGCCCTGCTCGGCGAAGGTGGCCAGCATGGAGCCAGCCGGGTCGCCGAAGCCCCCCGCGAACGAGATGCCGGCGACCGAATCCCTCCCCACCCAGCCGTCGTCCGTCGCGTCCCACGCCGCCGTGTAAATGACGGCGCCCTCCGGCGACACGCCGCCGGCCAGCAGCACGAGCAGCATGCCGAGGACGCGACCGCGGCCCCTCTTCTTTATTCTGTCGTCAAAGCTCACGGTCCGAAATCCAGTCATAGGCCAATCGAGCAAGGTCCCTCATGTGGGCGATGGTCAGCTTGCTTTTAATGCGTTCGTAATAGCTGCCGACGGTTTTCTCGCTGACGCCCAGCGTCCGGGCGATCTGCCCGGTGGCCAATCCTCTCCCCAGGGACTCGAACACGGTCAGTTCCTGCGTCGAGAGGACCTGCTCCACAGATTTCCCGTCCGCCCCGTCCTTCATGACCTGCGTCAGGAGCTGCTGGCGCACGCGTTCGCTAACCACCCGCTGCCCGGCCGCGATCCGTTTCACCGCGTCAACGATCTCTCCCGCCTCCGCCGTCTTCATCAGGTAGCCCCGGGCCCCCGCCCGGAGCGCCCGGACGGCATAGAGGCACTCATCGTGCATCGACAGGACCAGCATGTTCAGCGATGGATCCATCTGTTTGAATCGCTGGATCAGGGCCAGCCCGCTCCGGTCCGGGAGCCCGAGGTTGATAATGGCCACATCCGCGCCTTGTTCGGGAAACCGGCGCAGGGCCTCTTCATACCCCGCGGCTTCCCCCACCACCCGGATGCCGCCGGACTCGACGAGAAGGTCGTGGAGGCTGCTCCGGACCACGGGATGGTCTTCCACCAGGAATACCCGCGCGATCCCGACGCCTTCCGTCTGGCTCATGACCCGGCTCATGCGGAAACCTCGGACGGATTGGATGCCAGGGGAAAGTCGCACGCCAGCACGGTGCGCCCCTCTCCGTCGGAGCGTATTTGCAGGCGCGCGCCGATCAACCGGGCCCGCTGCTCCATGATGGCCAACCCCATGCCGACGCGGCGCTCGGGCAGGGCCTCGAAGGGGCGTCCGTCGTTTTCCATCCGCAGCGCGGCCCGCCCCTCGCCGCAAGGCGCCAGGGACAACTTGACCTGCCGCGCCCCGGCATGCCGGGCGGCGTTGCGCATCCCCTCCTGCGTAATCCGGTACAGGTGGGCCGCGGTTTCCGGACTCACCTCGCCCTCGGGAAGGGCGCACTCCATCGCGGTCTGCAGTCCAAAATGCCGGGCATTCAACTCCATGAGTTCCTTCAAGGCATCGTACAGACTGTTCGACAACAGAAGGAAGGGTACCATGGAGCGGGCCAGGCTCCGGGTTTCGAACGCCAGTTCCGAGACCACGGTCGAGAGCTTCTGGACATCCGCCGTCCCGATGGCCTGGCCACGGCCCGCGCGCTGCTCGAGGACGTTGCACTGGAAGGTCAGCGCCGAGATGTACTGCCCCAGGCCGTCGTGGATATCCCACCCGATCGCCTGACGCTCCCGCTCGCTGATTTCCTGGGTCAGGCGCTGAATCTTGAACCGCTCGGTCAGATCGCGGGCCACGCACAGGACGGCCGTCGTGCCGGCGTATTCCATGGGTTGGAGCAGCATTTCGACCGGCACTTCGGCGCCCGCGGCCGCCACGCAGGTGAGTTCCCAAAGCGCCCGCTCCCCCCGCGCCGCGCGGCCCAGGTGCCGGCGAAGTTCCGCGTGCCGGGACGGAGGCACCAAGTCGTCGAGTTTCTTCCGGCACAGCAGGTCCCCGGGAAGACCGAGCTTGGCCGAGGCCGCGGGATTGGCGTGACGAATCGCGCCGTCTGCGTTCACGATCATGATGATGTCCCCGGCGGCCTCGAACAACTGGCGATACCGCTCCTCGTTGATCCGAAGCGCCGCCTGGGCCCGACGGCGCGCCGCCCGGTTGACAAGCAGCAGGATGATGATGAAGGTCTCCAGGGCCACGACGATCACGCTGCCCAGCAAGACCCACCGGTGACGCTCGAAGAAGGAGATGTCCCGGTTGAGGATATCGCTCCCGGCCGGCAGACGCCGAGGCGCCAGGCCCCAGCGGTCGAGCTGTCGCTGATCAAACACGTAGTGAGCGGCCTCGATGCGCTGGAACGGGATTTCCCCCGCCTCCTCGCCGTCCAGCAGGCGCTGCACCAGACCGCCGGCCACCCGCCCCTGAACAAGCCCGTGGCTCACCTTTCCTCCGACGGCACCGAAACCCACGGCCTCCTCGTTGGAGGTATAAACCGGCGCCTTGGCGTGACGGCACAGGACGGGAAGAAGCCGCTGCGGCAGGTACATCTCCCCCACCCGGTCGAGGTAGAATTCCGCGAAGAAGATCACGTCCCGCCCGGGCACCTTCTCCACGCCGGCCAGCAACTGACCCAGCGTAAGGCCCTGCGCTTCCTTGTCGAAGAAAACGACCGGGACGGGGAATCGGCGGGCGGCGGCCAATTGCTCGATTTGCCATCGCTGGGCCATCCCCTCGCTGGTCCGGTCGGTGATCACATGTACCGCTTGCGCAGCGGGATGCAGCGCAAGCGCCACCTCAAGGGTGTCGCCCGGGTCCAGTTTGTTTTGCAGGCCGGTCAGCCAGGGCTCTTCCTCCATCGCCGCGGTCTCGGCGGCGCTGATGCCGCAGGCCACGACGGGTTTACCGGGCAGGATCCGGTCGCGGTAGGCGCGCATTAATCGGTAGGCATCATCGTTCAGCGTGACCACCACGTCCATGCGGCGGCCGAAGTATTTCTGGATCATCAGGCGCGCGAACAGATCGAGGTACTCCGCCCGCCGGCCCATGCGCTTGGCGTCCAGGTATTCGACGTACATTTCCGCGTTGGTCGATATGACGGCCCGCAGGCCCTCGATCTGCGCCTTCTCCAACTGCTGGTCGGGATGGAAGGAGGCCACGACCAGCACGCCCCGCGCGTTGACCTGGGCCCTGGCGCTTCCGAACATCATCCCCAGGACCAGCCAACACAGCAGGCCCGCACACCCGCCCGCACGCGCGCGGGTCATCTTTTCCCGTATCTCCATCTTCCTCGGTATCCCGCCCGCGGTCAGAATTCCACGTCCGTCGCGGCTCCGCGTCGCAGGTAATAATAGGCCTGGCCGGGCTGCAGAACCTCGTTGGTCGAAACGATCTGGAATGTGGTCAGGTCGAACCAGTTGCCGTCGTACGGCGCGCCCCAGCCTTCCACGTACATCAGCCGGCGCCAGCTGCCGTCGGGCTTCTGAAGGACCAGGATGTCCGAATCCTCCTCCGAACCCTGGCTGGTCGCCGCCTCCGCGAACGTCTGCTTCAGCGGGACATCCTTTCCTTCGGACAATCCGATCAGGTTCCAGCCGGGAACCAGCCGGTTGGTCTGCGACCCGTCGTTGCCCACCGGTCCCGTGAACGTGACCCGCGCGGGCGTTCCCACCTTGCGCGCAACCCAGAGGCCCTGCCCCGGCGGCAGCTCGTAGGTGCTGGCCTCGCCGCCGGCTTCACGCCACGTCCCCGAGGCGTCCAGGTACAAGGAACGCCAGCTTCCGCTGGGCTGCAGGATGTAGATTTCGTCGGCCCCGGACCCGAGCCCGCCGTCGCGGCCCTGCAGGACATCGGCCAACGCCGATCCGAACTCGCCGTCGAACCGGCGGTCCGACCGCAGCGGCGGCGCGATCATCGTGTACCCGGCCGCGCGGATGTCACGGCGGATCAGGCCCCAGATCTTGTTCGCGTCCGGCCGCTCGCCGGCCAGCACGGTCCGGTAGTAGCGGCGCATGACGTTCTCGAGCGCCTCGCTGTCCGCCAGCCGCTCCTGGCTGCCCGACGCCGGGCGATTTTCACCCACCGCCTGCCATATCGCGTTGGTCGCGAAGGGATTGCTGGCGGCATACACGTCGTAGAGCAGGCCCTCGACGCTATCCCACACGACCGTGGCCGTCTGGCTGGACGTTCGGGCGACCAGTTCCTTGATCTCCGGCTCCCAGTCCGCCAGGGAGACCGGCAGCCCCTGCGCGTTGAACGCCTCGTCCGACAGGCCCACGTATACGCGTACGATCTCCCAATCCGTGAGTTCGCCGTCCGTCGCCAGGAACCGTACGGGATGCACGCCGTAGTCGTCCCCGTCCGTCCGCCAGTGGAAGAGACCGGTGCCGTCATGGTAGTCCGTGAACGTGGCGCCCTCCGGCAGCGGGGCCGCGCTCAAGGAAGGCAGCACGTTGTTCGGGTCGCTGGCCTGCACCAGGAAGCCCAGTTGCTGGCCCGCGCGGACCACCTTGCGTCCGATGTACTGGAGCACGGGCGCATCGTTATGGTCTACCGGGCGCGGCTTCAGGCGGATCTCGTATAAGCCCCCGCCGAAGGAATCGAAAAGATGCAGCGCGAAGAGCCGGTTCGTGCTCCCCTCGGCCCGGTTGCGCGTGATCCAGACATTGCAGGCCGGCAGGGCGGACCCGTCCGACGAGCGAAGAACCGACTCCAGTTCATAGACCTCCCCCGCGGGGAACGGCATGCCGACGTAGAGGGGCGACAGCGAAGCCGGCGCCTGCAAGTGGTAGGTGATCACCTCCTGGCCCTCGCCCGTGTCCACCCATTCCAGGGACGAGGCGGCGGTCAGGTTCGTCACAACGGTATCCAGGTTCTCGGATTCGTAGAGGCGCACGGCATCGCGATCGTCCGCCAGGAAGTCACGGATGCGGTCGCGACCCGGCAAGTCCATCAGCACGGCCTGCATCAGGGTGTGGACGTTCTTCTGCACAATCAGGGAAGTTAGTTGCCCGCCCAGTTCGTCCGCGTGGCGCACGGTGGCCCGTACGTCGGTGAATTCCCCGGAGAGGGTACACTCCATGTCCACCCGCACGGAGGCCGCCCGGTCCGGTTCGATGGTCCCGAAATTGAACGCGGTCTGCTGTACGCTGCCCAGGGCCTGCCCGTTGACCTCGGCGCCCAGCACCGTGAAATTGACCAGCAGTTCCTGGTTGTTCCGCTGGATGTTCGGGTACCCGGCGCTCATGTTGACGTTGCGCGCAGCGCCGGCGCCCACGTTGCGGATGCGCATGCCGTAATGGAACGGCACGGGCGGCTCGATCGCCGGCGTAAGCGGATCGTCGCCCTCCACCCGGGCCGGCAGGAAGTAGTCGAGCGCCAGCCGCGGCATCGGCTTGACCCGGATCTTGTCCGGGATCAGCGGGATGGCCGTCTCCTCGCCGCTGGCCTTGTAGCGCAGGCGCCCGCCGACCAGGAATTCCTGCCCGAAGGCCGAGTTCCCGCCGGTGCCCGGGGCCGGGATGATCAGCCAGTGTACCGTCGCCGACGTCGCCTCCCGGACCGTGCCCCGGCCGTCCACATTGTCAATGTTCGTGAGATCGGGTTCCCGGACGAAGAACCACGCGTTCGTTTGAGTTGGATCCGAGGTCGAGGGCACCAGATTGCCCGCCAAATCGGTGATCCAGATTTTTACTTCCACGTCTTGGAGGAACATGGTCGTGTAGCCGTTATGGATCTTGACCTCCGCGTCGAAGGCCTGGCGCTCCAAAGTCAGATCCTGCTTCACGTCCATGTTGACCTTGGCGCACACGGTCGACTCGTCCTCGGCCTTGGCCTCGCGCTCAACGTTGATCGCCCACTGGCCAATGATCTCGTCCCAGGAGGCCCGCGCGGGAACGCCCTGGTATAGCAGGGCCAGCAGGCATCCCCCGAGTGTCGCGCCGATCGTTTTCGTCTTCATGGCTGCCTCTCTTTCCTGGCTGCCTATCGCAAACCGTTCATCCGGGCCTCCACGCCCTCCGGCGCGACCAGGCGCGCGCGGTGGAAGAAGCCCGTCCGCTCGTCCGGCGCCGGGGTATGCACCTTCATCAGGACATACCGCGGTTCCTGGACATCCCAATCGCCGAGCGCGAGATCCACGATGACCCACGCTCTCCCGTCATGAAACTCGGCCCAATTATGGTAGCCGGCTGCCGCCAGCACGCAGTTACCGTCGCAGCGGTATCCCCCGAGGACGCGAGCCGGAATCCCCCGGGCCCGGCACAGGGCCACGAAGAGATAGGCCAACTCGGTGCAATCGCCCTGTTCGTGCTGCAGCGCCCACAAGGCGCCGCGGTCCGCCGGATCGATGTCCTTGACACGGATCTTCGCTCGAATGAAATCGAAGAACCATCGCGCCGTCTCGCGGGCGTCGCCGGCCGGGGCCTCGGCCGCCTGTTTCTTGATCTCCGGCGCTTCCGACTCAATCCATTCCTCCGGCCGAAGGTAGTCGCGCGGCTCGTCGCCGCTTTGCAGGCCCGGATCCTGCGCGGCATGATCCAGTCGGGCCTCGATCTCGACCAGGCGGCTGCCGAGGGGCGGAAGAAACGGAAGGACCACGCAGGCCACCTGGTTGCCGGCCCCGTCCCGCAGCACTTCCGCTTCCGGCACCACCTTGAAATCCAATGTCCGCTGGCGCACGGCCTGGCAAACGGGCAACTGCACATAAAGCACGATGCCCGTGGCGGATACATTGCGGGTGTTTTCAACCGTGAAGCTGTAGCGCACGTAGCGCGCGGCCCCGGATTCGCCCCGGGCCAGAGGAGTAGCCGCGACCACGACGAGGCTCGCCGTCGCCACGCACCGCAGATAAGAACCGATCATGGCAAACTCACTCCTTCCCATCGGCCGAGGTTGCGGGACAGGTTCCGCTTCGGATCGAACTCCATGTTCCGCGTCCCGTCCGGGTTGACATAGTACCGGAACTTCAGCGTGCTCCGGTCGGTTCCATATCCGGACAGGTCGAAATCGCCGTGGAGCTTCCCGTACCACGCATTTGTAACCTCTCCCGCGTCGTTGGTCTGCGTACGCACGCGGAAAAAGTAATTCAGGTCCTCCGGCCGCTCGACATTGTAGTAGCCCTTCTGCGGGTCGGCCCCGAAGGCGATGATGTTGGTGGCGTGGTAGCCGTCGTCCGGCGCAAAACGCGGCAGGCGATACACACTACCCAGGTAAGACTTATAGGGCCAGCGGACCTCCTGGATGCCGTCATCCGGATTGGAGAAGGTCAGTTCCAGTTTCACGTCGAAGTTGTCCCAACTCTCGGCGCGGCGGGTGTAGGTGAACAGGAAATCGCGCACCGTGCCCCGGCCGTGCGGAACAGTCCAGTCCCCGGCTTCCAAATCGTAACCCAGCGCCCGGCTCTCCGCGGGGATGGTCGTCTCCACGTTCCGGGCATACATGGGAACGGGATTTTCGATCGGACGCAACAGGGCTTCTGCGATCGGATTCCACGGCACCCATTTGCCCGTGTCCACGCCGTCGAACAGGAACTCGCCGCGCGTCACGTAGTGGCCGTCCTTGTACGCGCTGAAGTACGCGCCGCCGTCAGACCCCATCGAGCCGGCGCGGAACTGGCCGTTGGTATCCGTCAGGCCCTGGACAGGCGGCGCGTTATCGTTCAGCGCGAAGGAAACGCTCACGTTCGCGCCCTCTACCGGCACGCCCTGCTCGTTCCCGACCGTCACGGTGGCCTCGGCGGGAATCCCGGCCCGGGCCCGGCCGGCCAGCAGCCCCCCGCCCACGATAAGCAGAACCCATTTCCAGGCCACCCCGCCGATGCCCACCCGCTTGCTCCTGTTTTTCGACACCGTCATCTTGTGCCAAGGCTCCGTTTACTTGACCTGCGTAGAATCGGTGACCTTCAAATTACTGGAGTAGGTCGTTCGGTGTCCCCGCTGGATTAGCCAAAGGTCGTCCAGGACGGGATACCTTTCGTCATGGCTATACCTCTTCCAATCCGTAGGACGTTTGCTGCCGTCTGAACGATATCCATACTTGCTCATATCCAAAGGAACGCCCTTGCTGCGCGCCTGCTCTACCATCCATTTCAGGGATTCCAGGTTGGATGTTTCGTAACCTCCGCCGATGTCCGAGTGCACACCTTCGAAAGGCATCTCTATGAAATTATCGCCTTTCAGTATGTAATAATCGTCCTCGTGCCGCCACTTGGTTCTCCAGTAGAAGTCCGCCACCGAGGTCAGCGGGAACAGGCCGCGGTACTCGTCCCGGGCCACGGCATGGGCGACCCACTCCACGTTCGGCGGGATATCCAGGCGCACACCCCAGTTGATATTGAGGCCGGCAGAGGGCGCGCCCACCTGGGCGACCGTATCGAAGATGCCCATGAACCGGACCTTGACGCACAGCCGGTAGTAATCGTGGAGCATGTTGGCGAATTCGCGGGCCATGGCCGCCCCTCGGCTGAAGCCGAAAACGTCCACGGTTCGATCGCCCCGCCCCCCGTCGAACGTCTCTTCAAATTTCTCCAGCATCCATTCCAACCGCTTGTTGGCGCCGCGGCCATTCAGGTTACCGGCCACGTTATGCCATCCGTCACCGGTGCCCACGCCGTTGTGATACCACTTGGGCCCGATGTACATGTTGTGCAGATCGGCCACGAAGGTGGAGGATGCGGGTTTCTCATCCTTATGATTCCCCGTTCCGTCGAAGAAGTATCCGGCGAGTCCCAGGACATCGACGGCATTGACGGGATCGTTCCCCGCGAAGCCGTAGAGGTGGATGCCGCCGTCTTCCTCGATCGGATCGCGGTTGAGCCAACGACCGTTTGCCGGGTCGTAGAACCGGTACCCGTAGTTGTACAGGCCGGTTTCATCGTCCAGGTACCGGGTGCTGAACCGGTGCGGGAAGTCGCCAGCCAGCGGGCCGTTGGTCAGGATGAGGCTTCCAAACACGCCATACTCGTAATGGGCCGCGATGCTGCCGTCCTGCCCGACGTACTCGGAGACATTGCCGTTGGCATCGTACACGGGGAAGTAGGCCGTCGCGTCCGAGGCCCGGACGACGGCCGCCAGTCCGCCGGCGCCGGCGGCGCCGAACGGCGTCCCGCTCAAGTCCAGGCCCCAGACGTAGTAGTTCGTCTGCGCCGACGCGCCCTGCTGCCGGACTTCGGCAATCAGGCTCCCCCCGTTGTACAGGAAGGTATTGGTCCGGCCGATACCGATCTTCCGGATCCGCCGGTCGGAGTAATCGTATTCGTTGCGCTCGAAGCTTGCGCCGTCGGAAGCCAGGACCATCCGGTTTTCCGCGTCCCAGGTGAAGGTCCAGTCGCCGTAGGTCAACAGGTTGCCGTCCAGGTCGTACGTCGGCTCGACCGGCGCGCCGTTGGACACGGACGTATACTGGTTCAGTTCGTTGGCCGCGTACTCGACCCATTCCCCGGGCTCCGAGGCCGTGCGGCGGTTCCCGACCAGGTCGTAGTCATACAGGTAGGCCAGCCCGGCCTGGTTCGTGGCGCTGGTCAACTCGCCGCGGAGATTGTATCCGAAGTCGAACAGGTCGCCGGCTCCGAAGGCGTCGCCGCTCTGCTGCCGCTGGCGGCGGCGCCCCAGCGGGTCGTGCGCGTAGTCGAAGCGCGAGACCAGGCGCCCGCCGGCCTCGTTGTCCACGCGGGTTACCAGGTCGCGATGAGAATCATAGCTCCAAGCCGTTGAGAGCGACCCCGTGCCGGCGGAAGTGATATCCCATCCCGCCAGCAGGTCGGAGTGCGCGGTGTAGGCGTACCGGACGCCTCCCGTAACGGAGGCCGCGGAGAAGGCCGCGCCGGCATAACGCCCAACCCCGTCGTAGTCATAGGTCACGGCATACGCCGTGCCCCAACCGAGGCCGGCGAGGCGGCCGTACGCATCGTGCGAGATCGCGAGGTCCGGCCAGCCCGGCATGGATTGACCGGTCAGCAGGAGAGACGAGGAATCGTATGTGTTGGTCCGCGTGCCCGAGCCATCGGTCACCGTGACCGGCCGGCCCATCCGGTCGTACGTGTAGCTGATGCCCGGTGTGCCGTCGGAATAAGTCACGCCCGTCAACTGGCCCAGCCCGTCGTACGCGTAGGTCTTGACGGTTCCGCGAGCCCACGTGCGCGTCGCCGGCCGGCCGTCCGCGTAGTACGTGAACGTCGGCCCCTCGCCGTCGGCGTAGACTTTCCGCGTGACCAGGCCGGAAGCCGGATCGTAAATCCACTGGGTGACATCGGGATCGCCGCCGACCTCGCGCCACGTGTGCATGGCGACCCGGCGGCCGAATACGTCGTACTCGTAGGCTACGGGGGAGACGGCGCCCCAGATGTTGGTCAGGCGTCCCTGCCCGTCGTACGCGAAGTAGGTGGCCTGGCCCAGCGGATCCGTGCTGGAAATCCGCAGGCCGGTCTCCGGGTCATACGAGAAGGCGTTCGTATGCCCGGCGGCATCGGACAGGGCGATCGTCCGGCCCAGCGCGTCGTACACGGCGCGCCGGGTTCCGGTCCGCGGATCGGTCACCGCGGCCGGACGCCCTAACGCATCGTAGCCAAACTGCAGGGTCAAACCGGACGCGCCGGTTTCCGAAGTCACCAGGCCGTTGACCGTCACCCGCGTCATGACCTGCGTGGAAGTCGGCACGATCCGATGCTCGATGCGGCTTCCGCTCCCGCGCTGCAGGTAGACGGCCGAAACGGTCTCATGCCCCAGCAGGTCGGCGGAGACCGATTCCTCGCGCAACACGCCGTTCGCCGTGGACTGGCCCAGCCCGGTCAGACGCTGACGGGAGACCCCGGCGAGGACTGACGCTGGGCTGCCTTGCTCCGGAACCAGGTACTGCCGGGACTCGCTGAACCAATCGTTGGTCAGTTGGACAAAGCGTGTCGCGTTGGATACCACCCGGTCCGGCCCGGCCAGGTCCACCTGGCCGTTCCCGTTGACGTCCAGGGCCTTGAGGCGCCGTTCGCCGAGTTCATCATACGCGTACAAGGTGGCCATGCCCAGGGGGGACGTCATCTTGGCCAGTCGGCCCATCGCATCGTACTCGTAGGTCATGGTCAACGTCGCGCCGCCGTAGCCCGGCCGTTCCGTGCGGAGGGTGCGCCCCAGCATGTCTGAAACGGTCTTCTCCCACACCGGGGACGCGATCCCCGCGGGGCCGGTGTAGACCTTCGTGTACTGGGACCCGTCCGCCAGGACCCCGTACTCATAGGTCTGGGGCACCACGGCGTTTCCAGTCACGGACTTGAGTTGCCCGTCACGGTACTGCGTCTCCACGGACACCCGGTTGCCCGGCGCGGTGTGCGTGATGGTCCGGTTGGCTTCGGAGTAGGCCATGGTCCGCTCCAGGCCGGCCGCGTCCACGAGCCGCACCACGCGCCCCAGTTGGTCGTACTCGTTGCTGGTCGTCATCGAGAGACCGCCGGCGCTGACTCGCTCGGCCATCATCCGGTTCTCGGCGTCGTACGAGTAGGTCGTGGTCACCCCGTTGGTGCCCGTCACGACCGTCATGCTCTCCAGCCGCTTCTGCGAGTCGTAGGTGAATGTGGTCAGCCGGCCCTCGGCATCGCTTTCGGACTCGACTCCGCAACAGCCGAACGCGGTCTCCGTGACGGACCCGTCGGACGCCGACGTGGCGGTCACCCGCCCGTTGGCGTCCCGTGTGTAGTCCTTCCACCAGGTAGTGACGTAGTCCAGGCCGTCGTAAATCTGCTGCTCGTCCCGGGCCACCCGGCCCTTGGCGTCGTAGTAGGTCACGGACCGCGTGGTCCGGTACGGCACCCCGGCCGGGTTCGCCGCCGTGCCCCGGGTCACGGTCTGCATCGCGACCATCCCGTTGGCGTCCACAACATAGCCGTACGTCACCAACTGCCCGTCGGGCTGCTGCTGGCTCACCAGTTTCCGGTCGAGCGTGCCGCCCTCATGCCGGAGGGTCGTGGTCCTCAAATTGCCGGCCGCCCCGTACGCCGCCCCCTGCGAGGCCGCGCGCTCGACGATCTCCACGCGCTGGGTCCCGGCGACGGCATAGACGTAGTACGTCCGGCCGACTTCCACGCCGTTGATGCTCTCGACGACGCGGCGGGGCTGGTTGTCGTCCTTGGCGCTCCCGGAATCGGCCGAGGAAACGGGTTCGTAGGAATACGTGGTGACCTTGCCGCCTTCCTGGTCCAGCCAGGAGGTCTCCTCGCGCGTAGGACGCCCCAGCGCATCGTACTCGAACTCGACCAGGCTGCCGTCGGGATAGACCTCCATGGCCGGCTGACCGTAGCCGCGTGCCAGGCTGGCGTCCTCGTCGTACACGATGGTCGAGGTCAGCGCCGCGCCGTCGGGATCCTGGATGACCTGGACAATTTCCTCGCCCCACGAGAAGGTATCAAAGCCCGTCTGCCGCTTGGACAGCACCTTGCCCTGGTCGTCCATAACCGTCCGGATTTCCGTGTCGCCCTCCCGGACCTTGCGCTCAAGTCGCCCGTTGGAAATCAGGTCCACGCGGGTCGGCATCACGTAGTCGGAGATGACCAGGTCGTCCACGTTCAGGATGCTGCGATCCACGTGGATCTGCAGATCGTCCAGGTTGAGCTGGGCCGAAGCTCCCGCCTGGTTGCTGACGCGGAAGCGTACCGGGTTGGTCGCCGCCACGTTCGCGCGCAGTTCGTGCCAACCGCTGATGTCCTCATCCACGCGGACTTCAACGGGCAGCCAGTTGGTGCCCCCGTCCTCGCTGTACTCGACCGACCACCATTCCCGCACGTTCTTCACGCCGCCATACGCGTTGGTGCCGTACAGGCCATACTTGAAGGACAAGCCGCCGGCCCCCTTCTCCAGGTCCTGCTGCAGGGTCATGCGACCGCCGTCCGCTACGCGCCCCGCCGCGGCCCCGATCTTCCGATCCAGCAGGTACCGGCCGACCACCGCCTGGTCCAGTTCCCAGACCTGGCCCGAGAGCATGATGTTCGTGGGCGCGTAATCGGCCTTCTCCCCGTCCTCGAAGTCAACCAGGGCATAATCCGTTTCGGACGAATCCCGGGTCACGCGAATCCGTACATCGCCCGTCTGCTGGACGCCGGCGTGGAACAGGGTCCAATTGGTCGACACGGCCGCGGCCGTCTCGCCGGCCTGCGCCCACGACTGGCCGCCGTCCACGCTGTATTCAACCCGCAGCGACGCCGAGTCCACGACTTCGTACGCGCCGGTGCCGTGCAGGGCATACTGGAAGGAGACCTCTCCGCACCCGTTGGTGCGGTCCGTGTCCATGCTCATCGCGCCGCCCGCCCGCAACCGGGCCGAGGCCGCGCCGTTCTTCTGGTCCTCGTCACCGGTGCCGATAAGGGCGTTGTCCAGCGTCCACGGCTGGCCGGAAAGGGTCACGGTGCCGGCGGCGTAGTTGGTCTTGACCTCGCCGGCGCCCTCGAAGTCCACGCGGACGCAGCCGCCCTGGGGCCAGGCCACGTACTCGTACACATTGGTGCCCGCCCCGGTGGTCTCCGTCAGTCGCAGCCGGTTCATGCTGCACCCGTCGTAGTCCGGGTCCTCGATGCGCCAGACGGCGGTCGGCGAAGTGCCCTCCTCTATGACGTACACGCCGTTGGTCCCGAACGCGCCGACGTCGCCGGGCCGGTAGAAACGCAGCTCATACCCCGCCTCGTTGGTGGCGATGACATCCACCACGGTGCTGGGCGCGAGAATCTGCCGCAAGGCGAGGCCGTCGCGCACGATCGTCACGCCCGGAGCCAGGCCCGCGAACTCCAACCCGTCGGGCGTGGTCAGCTTGCGCGAGAGCGCATCGGCATTGATGAACAATTGGCCGGCCGACTCGCCCGCCCGGGCGGGTCCGAGGTCGAACTCCACGTCCACGCTGCCGTTCTTCACCTGGCCGCTGGCACCCTCGCAGTCGGGGCAGGCCTCGTTGCAGTCCAGGATGTTGATCCAGGCCTCGTAGAAGCAGTTGGTATGGTTGCGGTCCACGGCCCGCACGAGGATGCGCCCGTAGACGGACTCCTTGTCCACGAACAGCAACGCCTTGTCCACCAGGTCGTTGGTCACCACCTGCGTCCCGTTGGTCTTGATCTCCTTGGCGCAGGGCAGCTTGTTGTTCTGGTCCTTCTGGACCTTGATGCTCTTCCACGGCCGGATCTTATCCTTGAATGACTTCTCCTTCTCCTTGATGACGTAGAAGTCCAGCGGCTGGCCGGCGGGCCAGTTGGTCAGGGACAGGTCCACCTTGAAACCCGGGGTGCAACGCAACTCCGCGCGCTTCCCGTCGATGAGCCAGTCGCCCGCCGGGAAGCACTCGATCATGATGCGCGTCTGGCGGTAGATGAAGGGCGTCACAGCCGCCCGCACGTCCACGTACCCGAGGCCTGAATTCGTCGCGATCACCAGTTGGCCGTTGGCATCCAGCGAAGCCATGACACCGGGATGCTGCTGCACGATCGTCCAGGTAGCCGCGCTCCCCACCCGCAGCACGGCGCTGGTACCCGGGAAGAGCACATAGGCCTGCTCGGCAACGGCGGTTTCGTAACCGTCCATCGTGATGTTCGACAGGTTCTCGATCGACACCCGGCCCGTGCCCGGGCCGGTCTTCGCGTCCAGCTTGGCGATTTGAACCCACCGATCGAACAGGTCATTGACTTCCTGATACGGCCGATCCTTGAAGTCCCCGTGCTTCCAGCGAAGCGAGGTGACCGGGTTGTTCGGATCGTAGACGCCGCCGAGCTTGGCATTGAGCCAGTCCTGCATCGGGATATTCCGGGCCGGATCGTATTTCCATCGCGCCACTTCCCGGCTGCCGGCGGGGCCGGTCAGCGCCGGGGACCACTTGGCCAGCAGAAAGGCATGGTTCGCGGCCGCAAACGCGCTGCCCTTTGCCGGGTGGTAGAGGTCCGCGAGGTTCAGGAACCGGCTCGGGCCCATTTCAAAGAAGGCATTGGTGCGCAGCAGGGATACGCGCAGCGCGTTGGCGTCGGCCGGCGGCATGCGCATCCAGTTGTGGGGCACCAGGTCCAGGACGTACCACGACCGCCAGTCCTTGTTGAACCCCCAGCCGCCGCAGGAACTGCCCACGAAGCCGTCGTAACGCTCCGTCCAGCGTCCCTTCAGAAGTTCCTGCCACCACCAGGCGAAGCTGCCTGTCGGATCGTTCCCGGGCATGGCGTCCGCCAGGTTGTTCGCCATCATCGTCGAGAAGTTCGGCCAGCGACTGGCCCGGCTGGCCTCCAGCACCTCCTCGCCGATGCTGAAGAAATTGTAGGCCACCGGGGCGACGTCGCCCAGCCGGTTGCGCCACGTAAGTTCGTGGCGACCGTCACCCGGCGGGAACAGCGTGTACCATTCCGCGGCCCAGAGCTTCGGATGATACTCCTTCCACTCCGGATGGACCATCTCGGCCATCTGCTGCGCCATCGGATCGTAGGTTTCCGAGGCCACCGCGGCGTCCAGGAGGAAGTAGCGGGTCACCCGGGCGCGGTGATCGTGAATGGCGCTGGAGAGCAGCATGTTGCCCAGGCTGTGCGCGGCCATGGTCACGTCATTCTCGTCGCGCCCGTTGATGAAGCCCGCCAGCCGGGAGGCGGCATTGAACGCGTTGATCACGTCCTGATGGTAGTTCACCGTCTGTTCCAACGAGGCCGGCACGGCCCACGCGCCGCCGCTCTTGTAGAGCTCGTGCCCGTACCAGCCGATGCCCACCATCCGGCCCCGGAAGCCGGACCAGAACAGCCGCTTGAACACCTCCGCGTAGGCGCCCCGCTTGTTCTGCTCGTTGACGTTGAACCCGTGCGCGAACAGGAACAGCTTGCCGTTGGTCTCGTCGTATGGCCAGTTGGGCGGCGAACCGAGGACGTCGTGCCACTCCTGCTTGTCCACCGGGGTCAGGTTCTTGCGCTCGTACATATCCTCGATGCTGCTGATGCTCAAGTTCAACTGGCGTCGCGAGGCGACTTGCTGGTACAGGCCGACATAGGCATTGGTGACCGCGACCAGGTTGGTGAGGCTACGATTGGTCGAGGACGGGTTCCACCGCTCCGACACGATTTGCAGGACCGGCGCGTTCGTCTCGATATCCGCCCGCCGCAATTCGAGCACCAGCGGCGAGACGGTCGGCTCCTTGGCCTCCACCAGGATGACGCAGTATTTCGGCCCCACGCCCTGGGGATCCGTAACCTGGGAAAGCGGCTGCTGGCGGATCTGCTTGAGCCAGGACTCGGGAATCTTCAACCCCGCGTTCGGCGCCGCCAGGCTCCGCGGCGGGATGTTGGACACGGGGAAGTTGTACTCGATCCACGTAACCGGCGGATTCCCGCCCGCCGAATGCACCGTGAAGCCCGCCAGTCGCTTGGCCGTCGCCGGGTCCGTCAGGTACTTGCCGACTTCCCCGGGAGCCAGGTCTGTAAAGGCCACCTTGAGCTTGTTGCTCCCGACGTGTGTCAGCCAGTACTCATACTTGGGCTGCGCCAGGTAGCCCTTGACCTTCTCCGGATCGCCGGCGATCGCAGCGGGCGGATCGTCCGTGAACCGGCAGTACTGGAGATCCGGCCAGAGATTCAGGTAGACGGGGAAGAAGTCCGTCAGGTCCTTGATCCCGTCGATGTAGCCGTCCCGCGCGTCCGCGTCCTCGTCGCCCGGGATGTCTTCCCCGTGCGCGTCGTCATCGTCGTTGACCCAGAACCGGAACAACCGCTGGTAGGCTGTCAGGCCGCGGTCCACGTTGCGCGCGGAGTTGTAGTTAAAGCCGTGCGCCACGTAATAAAGGTTGTTCGTGCTGCAGTCCTCCAGCTCGCTTTCGGCCCCGCCGATGTGCAGCAGCCGGTCCCGCGTGAACTCGGTGCCCAGCGACATGGACGAGCACAGGTCGCGGATCGAGCGCTGGCGGTACTCGCGCGAACTGAACGACCAATCCCACCAGTTCGTGCTGAAGTTCGAATCGAACATGAAGCAGGCGTCCGCCCGGCAGTCGCCGTCCGAGTCGCAGCGGCACAGGCAGCCGATTTCGAGGAACTTGTCCGCCGGCCGGCTGGCAATCTGCTCCACGCCGGTCTGCTGGTAGCCGCCGCTGTCCATGGCGGAGAACGTCCCGCCGCCCATGCCGCTGGCGTACGAGCCCGCCAGCCCGCCCATCGCCGCTTCCTGCGTGCTCTTGCCGCAGAACCCCATGGTGATCTCCACGGCCAGGGATTGCGCGCTCGCGCAGATATACTTGAACCCGATCGTCGCGTACTCGCAGACCTCGGGGCCCGACGGGAAGAGCATCCCGAACCCGCCGCTGCCGTCCAGGAGCGAGCCCAGCAGGTCCGGCTCCGCCTTGCAGACGACCTTGACGGGAATGATCACCGATTCCATCGGGTGCAGCGTCTCGGGCACCGCGTCCAGGACATAGAAGGTGTAGCGCTGGCTGTTCGCCGGCACCTTGAAGTTGACCTCGTCGGCGCGGATCAGGCCCTTGTTGGTCAACTTGACTTGCGTGTTGTACACGTCGCCGACCTTCATTTCCGGCAGCGTGATCTTCGGCGGTTCGACGATGACGACGGCGGCGGGCACCTCGGTGCGGTACACCATCGTCACGACGGTTTCATACACGTCCTTGATGGTGGTCTCTCGCACGGAGAACTCATAGGTCACGAGCTCATTTTCGAGCATGACCTGCTTCGTGACCGTGGAGTCCGGCCGCACCGAGACCGTGCCCGCGACCATCTTGTGGTCGCGCGAGCTGATCCGGTACTGGTAGTTGCCAACCGGCAGGTCCTCGAACAGAGCCTCGCCGTTGGCGTCCGTCGTCAGGGTCCGGTCGATGCCGCCCACCTGCTCGTGCTGAACGCGAACGGTGACGCCGGCGGCGCCCTGGATGGGCTGCCCGTTGGCGTCCAGCGTGCCGGTGTAGATGTCCAGCAGCTTGAACAGCGCGTCGCCCGTGCCGGCCTCGGTCACCGTGATGTAAATCGGGATCAGCCGCTCGGCGTGGTTGGAACTGCGCACGCGCAGCTTGAAGGTGTAGTTGCCCACGGGCACGTCCGCGCCGGGACGCGCCAGGATCAGCACTTCGCGCTGCGCGCCCGGAGCCAGGTCGGCCGCCGCGCCGCTGGACGAAAGGTTCAGCCACGCCGGGGCGGCCGTCCCCTCCTGGGTCAGCAGGTCGAGGCGCACCTCCCGCATCAGGCCCAGCCCGACGTTCTTGAGCACGACGGTTTCTTCCACGGGGTCCAAGGTCCCGGGATTGGCGCCGGTCTCGATATACGACGGCGTCCACTGCAGGGCCGGCTGGGCCTCCTGCACGGAATACTGCACCGGCAGGCGCGCCCAGACGAAAGGCCCGGCCGGCGTGTCGCTCTCCAGCCGCAGGGTGATCACCGACGAGGTCAGGGACAGCCCCTGCAGCGTGAAGTTCAGCGTCCCGCGCTCTCGGGAGCCCACGTAACCCAGCGGCGGATCGCGGGTGACCACGAGATCCTCCGGGAGGACGCCGCCCGGCTGGTCGGCCGCCTCGTACATCAGCCGCAGGTTGGTCACCGCGCCGCCCTCGCTGGTGGTGAACCGGACGGGATAGCTCTGCGGCACGCCCAGGGGCAGAACGACGTTGTACCCGCTGAAGTCCAGGATAAGCCGGATGATCGTGAACCGGTCCTGCACCGCCTTGCTCAACTGCTGCGGGTGGTTGACCCAGACGTCGTACACGCCGGACTCCTTCGGCAGCGGCTTGAAGGCAAAGCTGAATCCGCCGGCCTCGTCGGTCGTCACGTCGTACGTCCGCTCCAGTCCCTTCTGGGAGATCGTCAGCTTCAACGGGACGTTGATCACGGGCACGGAGGTCTGGCGGTCCACTGCCCGGCCGTAGATCATGATGTTCGTCGCGAGTTCGCCGATGGCCTCGCGCGGGCTGATGTGCGTGATCTCGCCGATGTAGGGCAGGTCCGCGAGCGTGACCTGCTGGTTGAACGAGCCGCCCTCCGCCCAGGTTTCGTCCGGCTGCGAGCGGTGGTAGTACACGCGGTCCAGTTCCAGCCGCAGCACGGCCGTCTCCGGCGAGTTGGTCGGCACCTCGAAGACCACGGGATCCGAAGTGAACGTCCCGCCCGGCGGGATTCGGACGACGGCCTCGCCGTTGACGAGGGATACGAGCAGTTCGCCCAGCACCTGGCGGAACGGCACCAGGGCCAGCGACTTCTCCTCGCTGTTCAGCAGGCGCAGGCGCACGTGCGGGGACGGATTCTGGCCGGACGCCGTCACGATCTCCACCTCGACGGCGCTGTCGTTGTAGAACACCCAGCGCACCGTACCCGTGCTGCCGCGGGTCAGCGACTCCGCGAACACGCCCGCGCTCACGCGCTGGACGGTCGTACTCCGGTCGGTCCAGCCGACCAGTTGCGCCAACTCTCCGTCGGCAGGCCGCATCTCGACGGCATGCCGGACGCGGTCCGGGTTGGCCAGCGAAGCGCTGCCACCCAGCACGACGTGGACATTGGTCACTGAGCGGGCGGGCATGTGGAACACGGCGGAGACGTTCGTCATCCCCCCTGCGCTGACGCGCAGGTAGAGGTTGCTGGCGGCGGCCGAGGCCGCGTTGGTCAGCGCGTACTCGAGGCGGTTGATCACGCCGCGGGCCAGGACGGCGTTGGTCGCCAGGATCGCTTGCACCTCGGGCAGCCGGATGCTCCGCTCGGGGCTGCGCTCGCCGTACTCGTCCACCGCCAGCACGGTGTACTCCCGCGGGCCGCCGCGGTACGAAGCGTCCTGGAAGCGCCGTTCCATCAGCGGGGCGACGTTCTGCTTCACGCGCGCACCCTCGGCCGCGATGTAGAAGTCGTAGCCCCGGATCTCGCTCTCGTACGGGTGCGTCCAGGCGGCGATCGGCGCCAGGTCGTTCGTCCGCGTGACCAACAGCGAATCCACCGGCAGCAGCACGACGTTCAGGAACTGCGCCAAGGCGGGCGCCGACTCGTTGCCGATCGCATCCGCGGCCGTGACCGTGTACCAGATCTGCGTCCGGCTCGGCCGGGCGTCGATCCACCACAGGTCCGCCAGGTTCTTCAGCAGCGGGGTCCGCCCCGTGACGTTGGTCGCCTCCTGCGCGGTCCGGTAGACGCGGTACGTGACCGGCTCGGTGAACGGCGGCGCGATCCAGGCCAGCTTCACGCCGCGGCCCAGCAGTTCCAGCGTCAGGTTGCGCGGCGACTGGGGCGGCGTGGCGTCGGCCAGGGCCGAGACGGATTCGCTGGGCGTTCCGACGGACTCCTGCCCGTTGGCCTTCCGGACGCTCGCCACCTTGTAGGCGTAGGAGCCGTCGAAGGCTGTTGTGTCGCGCAGCGTCAGCGCGCCCGCGCTCCGGACGCGGGCGGTAAAGACCTGCTCGCCCGGCGCCTTCCGGTACACCTGGTAGTCCGCCGCTCCGTCCACCGCCAGCCAGGAGAGCTCAATCTGCCCGCCCGGCTGCGACTTTGCCGCGAGGCTGAACGGAGTCGGCAGCGTGGGCAGGTCGCCCTGGTACACCTCGTAGGCGTTCTCCGCCCGGATGACCCGCGTCGTGTTGCCCAGGTCGTCCCAGGCCAGGTATTCGAAGAACAGGTCCTCCTTCGGGGTGCCCGCCGCCGCCGGCAGGACGAACGTGCCGACCCAGCGCTGCTGATCGACGCGCGCCAGCGTGTCCAGCGCATAGCGCCCTGCGCCCTTCAGGCTCAACCCGTACGAGATCGCCGGCTGTGCGCCGTCGGGCACGACGTCGCTCAACACGAAGACCGCCTCGACCCGAACGGGGTTCGTGGAACTGTTGCGGATCGGCTCCGGCGGATTCAGGAGAATTTCCGAAACTTCCGGCCCGGCGGTATCGATCACGACCCGCGTCCCCTGCTCCACCTCCGAGCCCTGGTTGCCCGAGAGGTCGCGCCCCGAGAAGAGCACGTAGCCCACGCCGGACGGCGTGGAGGACCGGATGTCGAACTGGCCGCGGTAGAACCGATTGCTGACGGGGGTGAGCGCGATCGGGATCGGCGAGGCGTTCTCGAACGTCAGGCTGACGAACGGATCGGCCACCAGTTCCTCGCTGATCTCGACGGACACGTCGACCCGGCCCACGCCCATCCGCCGCGTGGCGGGATCGTTCGGACCGGACGGCGTGAAGACCACGCGCCGCGCCTTCGGGGCCACGCGGTCGGAGACCACGGCGACCTGCTCGGACAGTTCGCTCTCGTTGCCGGCCAGGCTGACCCGGGTGATGCGGTAGTAGTACGTGTCGTCCGCGTCCGGCAGGTCGTTCCACCAGGCGGAAACCACCAGGTTGGTGTTGATCCGCACGGCCTCGCTGACGTTCGTGAACGGCTCCGTGGCCCGGTAGATGTTGAAGCCGCGCACCGTGGCGCGATCGGGATGCTTCCAGGCGAGCATCACCACACCCTGCGCATGCCGGTCGCCCACGACCTGCACCGGCGCGGCCGGGAGGGTCCTATCCACATATATAGTCAGTGGCGTTGAGGTCGGCCCGAAGCCCGCCCGGTTCCATGCGGTCGCGAGGAACTCGTTGGTGCCGTCCTCCAGCGCGCCCGTGTGGCCGAATTCAAGGTTGGTGTTCAGGGGCAGCGGCCCGGCCCACGCGGCGCCGTTCCGTTTCAGGTAGACCTCGCTGAAGGCCGGTCCCTTACCGGTCACGGTCAGCGACAGGACGTTGGTGAACGAGCGGTCTTCCGGCGCCAGCCAGGTCGGGGCGGCCGCGGGCGGCGCCAGCGCCACGACGACGTCCGCCGTATAGACGGAGACGTTGCCGGCCAGGTCCTCCGCGCGCGCGGTGATCCGGTACGGGCCGTCGGAGATCCCCCGGACGTCCCAGTTGTATTCCGCCCAGCCCAGCCCGTTGGTGTCCCGCGCGAGCAGCGTCCCGTCGCGGCGCAGTTCGATCGGGCCGACGCCCGAGCGGTCGTAGGCCTCAACCCGGATGGCGCCGACCCGGTTCACCACCAGGCCGTTGGTCATCGCGGCGCCCTCGAAGCGGACGCGCGTGAACGACGGCGCGATCTGGTCCGGCATCGGCTTGACCGGCAGCGGGGTGACGTCCGGGTTCCAGCCGTCGTTGATGTTGACCGACACGACGGCCAGGTAGCTGGTCGCGGCGTTAGGCAGGCTCATGACCGTCAGGTTGGTCCGGGTCGCGGTCTGGCGCGCGGTCATGCCCGTGACCGTTGTGAACGGCTGGCTCTCGACATAAATCGCGTAGTGCTTCAGGCCCGAGGTAGGCGCGACGGCCTTCCAGAACAGATCCGCTTCGCCGTGATAGGCGATGGCCTCGACGTTGGTGGGATTGGGCAGCCAGGTGTAGCCGGTGCCGTAGATCCCGCCGCTCTCGTACGCCTCGGTATCCCTCGCGGTGAGCAGGATCTCGTAGCCCGTCGCCGGCGCGAGGCCCTCGATCAGGCACTGCGTGACGACACCCACCGCCAGCTCGTTGGTGGCGCCCCAATAGAGCGTGTAACCCGCCAGGTCGTGGAACAGGTCCGCCGAGTGCTCCCAGCGTACGACCAGGTTCGTCGGCCCGGAGTCGAAGCGCAGGTTCTTCGGCGCGGCCGGAGGCTTGCCGTATCCGACGAGGGACAGCGGGATGCCATCGCCCGTCAGGGTGTCGTTGGTGCGGCCGACAAAGATCGTGACGCGCTCGGAGACCTGGGTCGCGCCGTCGCTGACCGTGAAAGTCACGTAGCGCACGCCCCAGTCGTTGGTACCCGTCTGCCAGTGGAAGGCCGAGCGCCAGACGCCGCCCGTGTAGACGGGCTCCGTCAGGATGGCCCCCTCCGGCATGTTCGTCGCCGACAGGGTGAGCGGGTCGCGGTTCGGGTCCGTCGCCCGCAGGCCGATGCCGAGGAACTCGCCCGCGCGCGTGACCTGGTTGCCGATGTACGCAAGCGCCGGGGGCTGGTTCTCCGCCTGCGGCTTGAGCCGCATCGTGACCAGATACTCGCCGCCGAGATTTGAATCGAACACGTTGACGAAATAACGCCACGGCTCGCGCCAGTTGTCGCGGAACTTGTCGATCCAGAAGTTCCTCGGGTTGAGCCGCTTGCCTTCCCACCGTTCGACCGACTCGATCTCCATGTCCTGCAACCGCAACTGGGCGTCGTTGGTCGTGGACCAGACAAACTCCATCGCGGCGTACAGCGGGGCCGGCACGGAGGGGGTCGTCAGCCGCAGCCGCCAGACATCGTCGTCGAGGTTGCTCAACAGCTCCAGCGTCGCCTCGTCGGACACGTTGGTGACGTCCGTGTAGTAATTCGACAGCGCGATCTGCGATCCATACACGCGGTAGGCGTCGAGGTCCTTTGCCAGGAAGTCCGGGAGGTCGTCGCTGCCCGGGGAATCCAGGAGGACGGTGTGAATCAGCCGGTGCGTGTTGACCTCCCGCAGCAACGAGGTCATCTTGCCGCCCAGCACGTCGCTGTGCGAGAAGTCCGCCGTGAACTCGACGAACTGGCCGCACAGCGTCGCCTCCATGATCCAGGACGCGATGCCGGCCTGGCCGGGCTGGATATCGCCGAAGTTCGCCTGCAGGCTCTTCGCCCGCTGGATCCCGTTGACCTCGCTGCCCGTGATCGCGAAGGTGACCGGCAGCCCCTGCTCGTTGTCCACGATCTGCGGCTGGGCGGACTGGATGGACAACTTGCGCGCCCGGCCGGGGCCGTCGTTGCGCGCCCGCACGCCCAGGTGGAACGGGACCGGCTTCTCCACCTCCGGCGAGAACGGGTCGTCTCCGTACACGTCGCCGGGCAGGAAGTAGTCGAGCGTCAGCATGGGCATGGGCTCGACGTAGATGTGGTCGGGCTTGACGTCGCGCTCGTAGTCGTCGCCGGCCAGCCGGTAGCGCAGCGTCGCGCCGGCGTAGTACAGCGTACCCCGCGGATCCTCGCCGCCCGCGCCGTAGGCGGGGATCAGCATCCACCGGATGGTCGCCGTCTTGCCGCCCTCGACCCGGCCCGCGCCGGCGATGTTGGAGATGTTTTCCAGCTTGTCCAGGCGGATGAAGAAGAACGCCTCGGTGTCGTTCGGGTTCGAGGAGGCGCGCACCAACTCGTTGCTGGCGTTGCGGAAGATCAGCTCGATGGACACGTTCTCGATGGCGGTCTTCGGCAAGCCGTTGCGGATGCTCATCCGCGCCTCGAAGGCCTGCCGCTCGAGCGTCAGTTCCTGCGGGATTTCCAGCACGACCTCGGCGCAGGTCGCACCGCCGGCCTCGCCGTCCCGGCAGGTTCCCTGGGCCTTGCCAATCCAGACTTCGCGCTCCGACCGGCCGCCGACCGACGCCCACGGGTCGGGCAGGTAACGGCCGATTTGACCCAGCGTCCATGGCTCGAACCGGTCCGCATCGCCGGCAGGGGTTGCGAACCAGGGCAGGCGCGCCGGTAGAACACGCTCGAACGGCCACGGCTCGGTGGTGCCCGCCAGGATATCGATCGGCCAGGGGACCTCATCGGCCAGGTAGCCGTTCAGCGTCAGCGGATCGGACGACCGCATGATGTAGCGGCCCATCGCGGGCGAGTAGAAACGGCTGCCGTCGTACGCGAGGCCGATCTCCGGATCCCAGAGCCAGCCGCGGAAGCCGAACGACAGCGGGATTCCGGCGGCTTCCAGGGTGGCCTGCCCGAACGCGTCGTAGCGCGCCGACCAGACCTCGCCGCCGCTCTGGTCCAACAGCTTCCAGGGCGTGCCCTGCTCATCCGCCGCCACCCAGTACAGGCTGCCGCCGACACGCAGGAACAGCGGCGTTTCGCCCTGCCCGCCTTCGCCGGCCTCCGCGTACCCGTATTCCGCCAACGCCGTCCCGTCATCGGCGTACTCGCCGAGCAGCCGGCCTCCGTCATGGATGTACCAGCGGCGGACGCCGCCGCTGCGTTTCCAGAGCCGGCGCCCTTCGCCGTCGTAGCCGAACGCCGCCTTCTCCTGGCCCGCGCCATCGGTCACGCGCACCAGGCGGCCCGCGGCATCGTACTCGAACCGCTCGGACGAACCCGCGTCCGCCCGGTTGGTCAGGTTGCCGTTGGCGTCGTACTGCAGGGTCCAGCCGCCGTAGGCCGTCAGCTCGTTGCGCGCGCCGCTGATCCACAACTCGGCCATGCCGGACGCGGTCCGGCGATTGCCGTTGGCATCGTACGTGTACGTCTCGGGATCACCCGTCGGGCCCGACTGGTAGGTCAGGCGGCCCATGGCGTCATATTGGAAGTGGTAGCTGCCGTGCTCGGTGTCGCGGCGCGTCAACCGGCCCATCGCGTCGTAGGCCAGTTCGTGCCGCATCAGCTCGTGACTCACGGCATCCTTGGCGACCAGCGCCGTCGGACGGCCAAGCCACTCGTACTCGCGTTCCAGGACCGTGCCGCCCGGCAGCGATATCCGGATCGGCCTCGGGCCGTCCCACGCGGCCGGGAGGCCCCACGGGCTCTCCACGACACGATCCGACGGCGCGCGCGGCCCGGGCCCCGAGGACAGGGCTTCGCGGTAGGCCTGCATCCAGGGCTGCTCCCACGGCGCGCGGCCTTCCGAATCGAACAGGCGGTTCGCGTCGAGCAGGCCGCCCTCGAGGTAGGCCCCGGACCGGGCCGGCAGCGACCACTCGTACTCGTTGAACACGACCTGGCCCAGGCCGGGCATCAGGATGGAGGAGACGCGGGTCTGGCCGTCATAGGCGTACTCGCACGCGAATCCCGAGGCGTACTGCAGGCGCTGAACGGCGCCCGCCGCGTCGAAGGTCCGGGCCACCGCGCCGGTGCCACCGCTCCATGTCCACTGCTCGTTGGTGCCCCGCCCTCGCGCATCCCGCTGCACGGCCACGGCGAGACCGTCGCCCGTCCAGCGCCGCACGCGGCCGGCCCCGTCGCGCTCCCAGCGGTAATCGAGGACCACCTGGTTCGTCGCCTGGGCGGCCATGAAGACCTGCTGCGTGAGCGCCAGGTCCGAGTCGTACCGCAGGCGCGTCCAATTCCCGCGCCCGTCCCGGCGCGCGGAAGCGGCCCCCTGTGCGTCGTATTCGTACGTCCACGTGGTCCCGGCCTCGTCCACGCGCTGGGCCGGCCGGTCGAGGCCATCCCATGTCCACTGCACGGTGCGGCCGCCGGGGCCGGCCCGCTGCACCAGCCGGCGCCAGCCGTCCCAGGCCAGCGTCCACGCACCGCCCGCCGAATTGGTCAGCGCCACGGCGCGCCCTTCCGCGTCGCGCGCCACGGCCATCGACCACCCCGCGCTGTTCGTCGCGCGCGTCAGGCGGTCGCCGGCGTCATACACATACGTCACAGTGGAGACCAGGCTCGTTCCGTTCCGGGCCTGCGCCTGCGTCAGGCGGCGGCGCGCGTCGTACTGCATCGTCCACTCATGGCCCGGGAACTCGACGCGCCAGGGGCGCTCTTCGAGGTTCAACGAGGCCGGGTAGGTCAGCACGAGGCTCCCCTCGCCCGCCGCCACGGACTGCAGGCGGCCTGCCTCGTCGTAGGCGGCCTGCCAGACGGCCCGGCCCGCCTCGTCCAGTTCGCGCTCCAGTTGCCCGTTCAGGTTCAGCTCGAAAACCCGTTCCGCGCCCTCGGCGACGCGGCGCACCATCCGGTACGGGCCTTTCTCGTACACCCACGCCGCCTGGACCTGGCCGCCCGCCATGACCTGCGTCACCGCGCCCATGCCATCCACGAACCACTGCCGGCTCAAGCCGTCGGCAGCCGTCCGGCGGATCACGGCGTTGGTGACGATCTGGTCGACCACGTTGCTGCCCTGAACGACCTGGTTGGTCACCGTCTCCTCGTAGGCGAAGGCCCATTCCCGGCCGCGATCGTCGCGCCGCCACAGCAGCCGGCCGGCGCCGTCCTGCTCGATCCGGTTGGTGCGTCCCTTCTCGTCCGCCCAGGCCACCACCAGCCCATTCGTGCCGGGATAGGCGAACGCGCGCGACAGCGCCGGGGAATCCCCGTCCGTGCCGCGGCCCACGGCGTTCGTCAGCCGGCCCTGGGCATCGTACGCGAAGCTCCAGACCGCGCCCGTCTCCGCTCCGCTGCGCGTGACGCCCGCCAGCCGGCCGCCGGCGTCGTAGCCGTAATTCCACGCCAGGCCGAGCCGGTCCGTCGCCTGGGTCAGCTTCCGGCCGGTCACGTCGTAGCCGAAGAACCGCACCAGGCCGCCGTCCTGTTCCACCCGGGCCACGCGGCCGCGCGAATCGTAGAACACGCGGTGGGAGCGGCCGTCCTGATCGGTCACCGTGTCGCCGAGATCGTCGGCCCGGTATACGCTGCGCACCTGCTGCCCGTTGATGACCGCGCGCAACAGCGTGCCGTCGCGCCGGAACCGCCATTCGCGATGTGCGCCGTTTCCGCCGCGGTCCTTGCCCTCGGCGCGGGCGACGTACTCCTTGCGCTGGGAATCGTAGTCGAAGGCGAAGTAGTAGCCCTGCTCCGCGTCGGGGGCCAGGCTCTGGATCGTGCCGGCGGCGTCGATCTTCTCGGCCTCGTCCAGGATGTTCTCCCAGTCCAGGTCGTTGTAGTCCAGCACCGCCCGCTCGAACCGGCCGTCCAGCACGGCCTGCAGGTGCCCCATGTCGTCGTGCATGATCCGGCGCGTCCGGCCGCCCGAATCCTTGCGCAGCGCCATGCAGCCGAGTTCGTCGTACTCGTACGCCGTCCACCCGCCGCCCGGCAGGACCACCTTGATGAGGTCGTATTCCAGGAACATGCGCACCGCGCCGGGATCGCTCTCGGACAGGTCGAGGGCCGTGTTGGCGGCCGCCTCCTTCATCGCCCACGTGTACTTCGGACCGGGCCGCCCGGCCTCGAGGGACGCGACGGGGCTCTCCAGGCCGGCGTAGCTCACCTTGACGACCTGCGCCGTGCCGCCCGCGCCGCGGACCCCGACGATCCGGCGGACGTCACCCGTGGTCTCGAAGACGAAACGGGAATCGTCGGAGCTGTAGCCGTCCCACAACTCGCGGCCCGCCAGGTACACGTCCTGCGCCGGCGTCAGGCGGTCGCCCATCGGCGTGGTGTACAAGACCTGCATGTCCGCGCCGCGGCCCGCGTACCAGCCGAAGACGAAGCCATAGTCCTGCCCGATGCTCTGCCGCTCCACCCGGATGTCGCCGGCTTCGAGATCCGTGGTCCGCTCGATGTACACGCGCGTGCGCAATTCGACCTCGCCCCCGTCGCCCACGGGGAACACGTAGTCGCCGCCGCGGTTGTCCCGGGTCTCGTCCTGGACCAGGGGGCAGGACCAGCAGCCGAGATTGCTGATCAGCGAGCCGCCGCCGCTCTCGCCTCCCATGTCCATGCCGCCGTCGCCTTCACCAACCCCCACGTCCTCGCCTTCACCGTCGCCCTGCTGCTTCGGCTCGCACTCGTAGCCGTCCGGCTTCCAGGCCGTCAGCTTGCCGCTGGCGTTCTGGACGACCTCGCGCCCCAGCGCGGTGACGAACTTGTACGAGACGCTGTAGTACTTCTCGTAGCAGTAGTTCGGACGCAGGCACGTGATCCGGAACGGGACCACCAGTTCGCCGCGCGCGGCCAGCTCGGAGGGGAACTGGCTGACGAGGTATTCGTACTTGAAGGAATCGTCGGTCGCCGGCAGGCCGAACCGCAACTGCTCGGCCCTGATCATGCCCTCGTTGCGCATCAGCAACTCGCCCTGGTACACGTCGCCGGCCCGCATCTCCGGCAGGTTGATCTGAAGGGGCGCGACGATCATCACGGGCGCGGGCACATCGGTCTGGTACACCGCGCGCAGCACGATCTCGTAGCGGTCCTGGATGGTCGTGGGCACCACCTCCCATTCGACGGTGATGGTCTGGTAGTCGAGGAAGGCCTCCTCGGTGATGGTAATACCCGGCTTGATCCACACGCGGCCGGACCGGCTGTCGTGGTTCGGCGAGGTGATCTGGTAGCGGTAACGGCCCGCGGGCAGTTGGGTGACAAGCGCTTCGCCCCACGCGTCGCTGACGACGCTGGTGCTGATGCTCAAGGCCTGCTCGTGCTGGAGCTTGATCGTCGCGCCGGCGACGCCCTGGACCACCTGCCCCTGCGCGTCGAGCGTGCCCGTGTAGAGATCCGTCAGCTTGAAGAGCACGTGGCCGATGCCGGACTCCGTGACCGTCAGGTAGAACGGGATCCGCCGCAACGAATGGTTCGTGGCCGAGACGACCAGGTAGAAAGAGTAGTCTCCGTCCTCGACCCCGGACGTCGGCAGGAAGGTGACCTCGACGACCTGGGTCGCGCCCACCGCGATCTCGGGGAAGAACGTGCCGGTTTCCACCCAGGCCCAGGACGGCGCCGGCTGGCCCGCTCCGGTCACCAGGCTGACGCTGACGCCCCGCAGCGAGGCCAGCCCCGTGTTCTCGAGTGTCACCGTCTCCGTGACGGGCAGGCCGCGCCGCGTGCCCGTCTGCACGTGGGTCGGGCTGAAGGCCAGCCGCGGCTGGGCCTCGGAGAACTGGTAGTTGAGCGTGATCATCGCCCAGGCGTTCGTGCCCGAGTAGTCGTCGCGCACCCGCAGGTAGGCGGTGCCCGAGCGCGGGGCGTCGGGCCCGGCCTGCACGGTGAAGCCCAGGCTGGCCGTGCCGCCTTCCGCCAGCGCCGCCACGGGCGCCAGCGGCGTGATGACCAGCCCGGTCGGGCAGAGCCCGCCCGGCTGGTCCGAGGCCTGGTAGACCAGGGCCAGGTTGGTGGCGGTCGTGCCCCGCGCCGCCTCCACGGAGACCGACACGGCGTACGCCGGGTGGCTGATGGGCAGGCGGAGGTTGATCGTCCGCGGGCTGACGAGCAGCTTCTGGATGACGAACCCGTCCTGCGGGACGCGATCCTTCAGCACGGGGTGCTGCGCCCACACGGTATAGACGCCGGCCTCGCCGACTTGCGGAACGAAGGTATGCGCGAAATCCCCGTGGGCATCGGTGGTCAGGCTGACCGTCCGGTCGAAGCCCTCCACCGAGATCAACAGCGAGACCGCGGCCCCGCCCAGCGGCTGCCCGGTCGCGCGGTCCCACGCCCGGCCCTGGATCGCGATGCTCTCCCCGCCGAGGGACAGCCGGGGCGTCACGTTGGTCACGAGCGCGTAGTACGGCGTGTCGGCCAGCCGCAGCGCCTGGCGCGCCTGGAGCCCGCGGACCTGGCTCTCGTCCACGCGGCTGCGGTGGTAGTAGACCCGGTCCATCTCGAGGACCACGTAGATGTCGTCCGGCGCGGCCGTGGGTACGTACACCGTCGTCGGGGCCGAAACGAATTCCTTGCCGGCGCCGATCCGCGCGACGACCTCGCCGTTGGCCAGCGCCACGAGGCCGGCGCCGATCGCCTGTTGCGCCGACGCGGCGGACAGGACGTTGCCGTCCTTGTCCGTCAGCTTGAACCGGACGTCCGGCGACGCGCCATTGCCGTAGGCGGAAGCCGTCACGACCTCCAGTTCCACCGGGCTGGTGTTGCGCAGCACCCACTGGACCTCCATCTCCCCGCCGCGCACGCCGCCGCCGGCGCGCAGATCCACGCTCAACTGGTCGTTGACCGCGGCCCAGGACACGTCCCGCCGCAGCGTCACCAGCGACCCCACCGCCGGCTCCATGCGCAGGGTCGTAACCGCGGGCACGTTCGTGGCCGCGTTGGTCGAGCAGCCCACGACCACGGCCATGGGCTGGACCTGCCCGGGCTCGAGCGAGAAGAAGGCCGACCGGTTGGTCTGGTTCTCCGCCTCCACCACCAGCTGGATATTCTGCAGCGCCAGCTCGGTCCGGTTGGTCAGGGTGAAGGTCAGCTGGTTCATCATCCCGCGCTTCAGCGGCAGGCCCTGCGAAACCTCCGCCCGGATATCGGGCAGCAGGATCGAGCGGCGCACGCTCTCCTCATCCTGGTCGTCGACCGCCGACACCGTGTACCAGCGGCCGCCGCCGGCATACGAGGCGTCCGTGAAGTTGGTCGACAGCCAGAGGCCGGCGTGCAGGCGCTGCACCTGCTGGCTCTGGCCCGCGTACACCTGGTAGCCGGCGACGTCCGCCGGGTACGGGTGCGCCCAGGTCAGAACCGGCGCGGTGTCGTTGGTCATGGCGATGCGCAGGCTGTTCACGGGCATCAGGCTGATGTTGAGATAGGCCGGGTCCGCCGCCGGCGATTCGTTGCCGACGTTGTCGATCGCCGTCGCCGTGTAGAAGCGCTCGGTCTTGGATGGATGCGGGTCCACCCATTCCGTCAGCACGACCCGATCGCCCTTCGGCGTCAGCCCAACCACGTTGGTCACGGCCGCGCTCGCGCCCCGGTAAACGCGGTATTTGACCGGCTCCGTGAACACCGGCGCCTGCCAGTCCACCAGCATCCCGTTGCCGACCAGTTCGAGCGCCAGCCCGGACGGCGCCTCGGGGGGCGTGGCGTCCGACACCGCGGAGACCGATGGACTTCGCTCGCCGATCCGTTCGCGCTGGTTTTCCTGGCGGATGCTGGCGACGGCGTAGCTGTACACGCCCTCCTCGGCGGGCCGGTCCAGGTAACTCAAGGTGTTGGTGCTGCGGGCCAGCGGCGCCAGGTCCTCTTCGCCCGGCGCCTGGCGGTAAACCTGGTAATCCTTCGCGCCCTCGACGGCGTTCCAGCTCAGCTCGATCGCGCCGGCCGGCAGGGACTCTGCCACCAGCCCGAACGGCGAGGACAGCCCGGGCAGGTCGCCCTGGTAGACTTCGAACTCGCTTTGGCAAAGGAATTCCGAGCCCTCGTTGCCCAGGTCGTCCTCGGCCGAGAACCGGAACTGCAGGAATTCCGACGGGTCGCCGGCGTCCGCGGGAAGCGCAAAGGTCCCCTGCCACGAGGCCTCGGTGATCTGCACCACCGACGTCATCGCCGTCCACGTGTTCGTATGGCCAGACAGCTTCCACCCGAACTCCGGCGTGGCGCCGGCCGCGGGGGCCTCGTTGAGAACGAACCGCGCTGTCACGACGGCCGGGTTGGTCGCGGCGTTCTCAATCGGCTCGTTGGGCTGCACGACCAGTTGCGAGACCGCGGGGCCCTCCGTATCGATCAGCAGGCTGCCGCCCGACAGGATCTGCGAGCCGCGGTTCCCGGCGGCGTCTCGGCTGGAGAAGGTCAGCAGCGCCGTCCCGGCGGGCGTGCTCGGGAAGACGGAGAACTGTCCCCGGTACTCGAGATCCCCGGCGGCGCTCAACACGATGGCCAGGGGGACACCGCCGTCCGGCGTGATCCCGAGGAAGGGCGTCACGATCGCCGCCTCGCTCAACGTCACCCGCACGTCCACGGGCCCCGTCCCGTACCGGCCGGTGGCCGGGTCATAAGGCCCGTGGGGCGTGAACTGGATCGTCGCCGACGGGCCGACGCGGTCGGACGTCGCCGACACTTCGCCCGAGAGCGCGCTTTCGGTGCCGGCCTGGTTCTCGGCCGTCACGCGGTAGTACCACACGCCGTCCGAGGGCGGGATGTCCGTATAGCCCAGGACCGACACCATGCTCGCGTTGACCCGCGCGGCGTCGGCCGTCGAACTGAACGTGCCCGCGGCGCGATAGACGTGGTAGCCCTTGATGGCGCCCTCGCTCGGCGCGCCCCAGGTGAGCTGGATCTTCCCGGCGTCGCCCATCTTGGCCTCCAGCCAGGGCGGCGTCGGCGGGGTCGTCGTGTCCAGGATGACTATGGCCGACGCCGTGCGCGGGCCCTCGCCGGCGCGGTTGATCGCGGCGGCCTCGATGACGTTGGTGCCCTCCCGGAGCGTCACGCGGGCGCTGAAGAGCCCCGACGTGCCCACCGAGACCGTCAGGGACGTCGTCGCGGCGCCGCTGATGTACCACCGCGCCTGCGAGGCATAGAGCGCGCTGCCGCCGGACAGGCTGAACTCGGGGTTCCGGACCGACACGGTCGCGCCCGCCACCGGCGTGATCATCGTCGGGGCGCCCGGCGCGGCGAGCGCCACGGGGAGGTTGGTGACATACACGGCTTGGTTGTCCTTGCTGTCGTACGCGCGGACCCGCACCTCGTGGAGCCCGTCCGTCGCCGTATTCGCCACGTTCCAGAAAGCGGCGAAGCTCGACGGCCCCTTGCTGTCCGTGCCGATCAGCTGGCCGTTGACGAGGAACTCCACGCGGCTCACGCCGATCGGGTCCTCCGCCGTGACCGAGAAGCTTCCCGGCCAGGTGACAGCGCCGGGCAGGGCGGCATTATTCCACTTCAGGGCTCCGATTTCGGGTCCCGTCGTGTCGTCTTCGGTCATGGCGGCCACCGGGGTCACGCCGGGATTCTGGCCGTCGGACTTGTTCACGACGGTCACCGAGAACCAGTTGGTCTCGTAGTTCTGCAGGCCGGCCAGTTGCGCGTTGGTCGCCGTCGAGGTCAGGCGCGGCGTCATGCCGGCGACGTTGGTGTACGCGTTGGTGGCCACGTAGATCGCGTAGTGCTTCACGTAGCCCGCCGGTTGCACGGCGTTCCAGCGAATGCGGACGAATCCGTCGTAGGCCTGCACGACGAGACCCGTCGGGTTGGGCAGCAGCGTGTAGCCCGTCGCCGCGAGGCCGGAGCCCTCGTTGCCGGTCTGGTCGTAGGCCGCGACGCGGAACGCGTAGGCCGAGGCCGGCTGCAGGCCCGGCAGGGCATACATCCGGTTGGTCGGCTCCAGCGCAACAGGTACGGGGTTATTGGTCACGTAGAGGCGGTAGCCCGCGAGATCGGCCTGCGGATCGGCGGACGCGGACCAGTACGCCACCAGGCCCGTCGAGTAGCACTCGAACCACATGCCCGTCGGGTTGGCCGGCGCCACGATGTCCACCGGCGCAGCGGCGATCGAGGTCACGTTGGAGTTGCAAAGGCCCCCGGTGTCCCGCGCCATGACCGCGTACCATTTCGTCTCGCCACGGGTCAGGCCGGTGACCGTGTAGCTCTTCTGGCCGGCCGACCGCGAGCCGATCAGCGAGGCTTGGGAAGCATGGGTAAAGCTCGCGTCCGCCTGGTAGATCGAGTAGCCCGCGATGTCCCCGCCGTTGGCCAGCTCGTCGTAGGCCGCCCAGCCCAGCGTGATCTGCGTGCCGACGCCCGCCACGGTCGCCGTCACCGTCACCGGCCCGGGCGAGACGTCGTTGTACAGGATCTCGACGCTCACCACCCCGCTTGTGTTGCCCGCCTGGTCACGCGACGAGTAGGCCAGCGGATTCACGCCGCTCGTGAGGGCCTGCGTGTACGACCAGTTGGTCGAGGAAGTGAACCCGATCACCTGCGCGCCGTTCCGGTAGAGCGCGGCATAGGCTTCCTTGGTCCCCGCGATCGTCTGCTGGTTGATCGTGGTCGGCGACGCGACCGCGTACACCACCGGCGTGGACGGCGCCACGCGGTCCACCGTGAAGGCCGAACTGAACGTCCCCGTGTTGCCCGAGAAATCCACCAGCACGGCGGACACGGTATAGACGCCGTCCAGCAGCGAGCCCGAGGGCGTGAAGGTCAGCGTGTTGGTCGTGGCCTCCCACGCGCCGGGCATGATCACGCCCGAGCGGGTGACGTTGCCGATCGTGTTCAGGTCCACATTGAGACCGCTCGTCGCTTCCGTGTACGTCAGCCGCACGAACGACGGCGAATTGTTGGTATAGGCGCCGTTCGCCGGCGACACCGCGGTCACCGCAGGGGCCACGGAGTCCACGTAGAAGCGGTATTCATTGGTTGCCGAGGCGTTCCCCGCCTGGTCCACGCCGTGGACCCGCAGCACGATCGTGCCTTGACCCAGGGTCCAGGCCTTCGACCACACCCCCGTCCCGCGCGACACCTGCAAGATCCCATTGATCCAAACCGCCGTGTCCGCGTCGCGCGTGCCCCAGAGCGTGATCGCGGTAGTCCGCAGGCTGTTGGTGGCCGGGGCGGCCAGGCGGTTTGTCACTACCGGAGCCGACGGGGGTTGATTGTCTATTATAAAGGTGTTGGTATACCCGGCCTCCGGAGGATGACCCGCCTGGGTCAGGATATTCGTACCCATGACCAGCGTGTAGAGCCCTTCCACGGACGCCGCCTGCGAAAACGCCAGTCGGTAGGAAATGCTGTCCAAGGGCGAAATGGAGGCGAGTCCCACGCTGCCCTGCGGTCCTGTCAGGGTAAAGTCTTCCGTCCCCAGCGTGTCTTCATTCAGCCGCGCAATGAAAACAAGGTCCACGTGCGCGACAGGACCCTTCACCAGCCCGCCCGGGGTCATCAAGGACACCCGCACCGGCGCCATGTTGGCGATGTACACGGTGCCCGTCGCCCCGGCGGGATAGCCCGCGCCGCCCGCGGCGCTGACTCGGTTCGACAGGTCGAACCCGTCGGTCTCCTGATAGTAGATCGCAATACGCCCGCCGCCGCCGCCGCCGCCATAATAGTAGGAATCCGTGCAGCGCCCCCCCAGGGCCTCGATGCGCCCGCTCCCCGCGAGTTGCCCGACATCCAGGTAAATACCGCCCCCACTTCCGCGTCCATAGATTCCATCGGTCGAGTTGGCTCGAAGGATCCCCTCCAATTCCAAACGTCCGGCCTGTATTCTCGCCAGTCCCCCTCCCGGAACGCTGCCATCACTGGGCCCCGAACCGCTGCCCAGTTCATTCGGGTTGCGATAATCGCCATACACGGGATTGGCTACACCGCCGTACGCGTTCCCGCCGAGTCCGCCATAGCTTCCGCCCGACCGGCCCGTGCTCGCGTTGGTGGTGGTATTAGGCCAGGTCCTTCCTCCAAGATAACCCTTGCTGTTCATATCAATCGTGCTGTTGCTGGCCACGTGCAGCGTCCCCAGCACGGTCAGGTTCAGGCTGTAGTTCGTCGCGGCGGTCGCCGCCGAGTGCGTCAGAGCGGCGTTGTCTACAATATACATATTGGACGGGGTCAACCCGGAGGACCGCACCTCCGCTACCGTTCCCGTCCCGCGCAACATCACGTCTTCCGTAAAGTTCGTCCCTTCGGGCAGCCACAGCCAGGCCGCTTTGTTCCCACCGCCCTTCCGATCTATCACCAGTTGGCCGCGATCCCCGTTCTTCTGCAGATAAATCGTGCCGGCCGCACCCTGCACGTCATAGCTTCCCCCCGCCGCCGTCACGCGATTCGTCAAGTCAAACCCACTCGCGTCTTCGTAATACAGGGCGATCCGTCCCCCGCCCCCCGCTCCTGCCCAATACCCGCTGCCTCCGCCCAGGGCCCGCACCTGGCCATACCCCACCAGGGTGGTGACATCCAATCGTATCCCCCC
>JAGNIJ010000032.1 GCA_018001225.1 Kiritimatiellia bacterium
TGGTGTTCGATTACGGCATGGTGCTGGTGAACCAGCTGGCCGTGGTCTGGCCCGCGGGCCTGGCGATCCTGTTCCTGGCCGTCCTGTCGGGGGTCATGCTGGTCAGGATGCCCGGCGTGGGTTTTCTGGGCCTGGCCTTCTTCCTGATCCTCGCGCCCTCCTCCAGCGTCAACCCCGTCCTGGGCCAGACCATCGCCGAGCACCGGATGTACCTGCCGCTGATCCCGCTGATCCTGGCCGTGCTCCTGGCCGGCTGGCGGTTCACGCGCAAGGACCCGGCGCTTCAGCGCGTCCTCGCGGCGGCGGTGTTTCTCGTCGTCCTCGCGTACGGCGCCGCCGCCTGGCGGAGGAACGAGGTCTACCGTGACCCGATCCGCCTGTGGACCGACACCATCGCCAAGTGGCCGAACAACGACCGCGCCTACAACAACCGGGGCGCGCTGCTCATGAACTCGGGGCAGCAGGCCGAAGGCGCCGCGGACTTCAAACAATCGGTGCGGGTCAATCCGGGCTTTTTCCTGGGCTGGTACAACCTGGCGCTGTACCACCAGGAGCGCGGGCAGCACGAGGAGGCCCTGGCCTTGTATCGGCGGGCGCTGGAGCTGCGGCCGGACGCCCCCGCGGCGATCGGCAACCTGGCGCGGATGCTGCTGATGACGGACCGCGCGGAGCAGGCCGAACCGCTCGCGCGGCAGGCCCTGCTCATCCGGCCCGACGATGAACGTCTTCACCTGCTGATGGGCGATGTGCTTCAGCGCATGGGCGGGCCGGGCGAGGCCGCGAGGGCCTACGAGAAGGCGTTAGAACTGAATCCCCGGTGGGAGCGAGCCCGGTTGTACCTGGGCGCCTCCCTGGTGGAGACCGGGCGACGGGACGAAGGAGAAGCGATCCTGCGGCAAGCCGCGGATCTCGCGACGCCGTTCGCCGCGGCCCACAAGCTGCTTCAGCTCGGTCGCGCGAGAGCCGCCGCGCTTTTTCTCGCGCCCTACACCGAGCCCGCGGCCCGGCCCTCCGTGGACACCCTGTACATCGCCTCGTGGATACTGGCCACCGCGCCGGACGATGGCGTCCGCGACGGGAACCGGGCCGTTGAACTGGCCGAGCGCGCGGCCCGGGAACTGCATGCCCCGAATCCCATGATCCTGGACGCCCTGGCGGCGGCCTGCGCCGAGGCCGGGCGGTTCGATGAAGCCGTGAAGCACATCGAATCGGCCCTGGCCCTGGTCGGGCCGCAGGAACCGCCGGGCTCCATCCGGGACATGCTCGCCGCCCGCGCTGAAGTATACCGTCGCGGAGAGCCATACCGGGACGTTCGAGCCCCCGGCCGCGTTCAACCCGACGAGTTGATTCTGCACCACGAGATGGCCCGGCAAGGAACCACGAGCCCCGTCAATGAAAACCGAACGCCCCGAGCCGACTGAAAGCGGCGTCTCCCCATGGGCTCGATTTTCAACCCGGGCGCGTCATGAAGATTCGAATTATGGAAAGGCCCATGTCACAATCCACTGACCGTCCGCTCCGGGCCTGGATCGCGCCCGCCTTAATCGTTCTGACGGCGCTCCTCGTCTACGGCTGCACGCTGGACATCCCGTTCTACCTGGACGACCAGTGGAACCTGTTGTCCAACCCCAGCGTGCGGAACTGGCGGGACATGTTTTCCGTCCTGGCCCCGCCGGTCGGGGCGGACGAGATCAACCTGGCGCGCCGCCCGTTCATCAATCTCACCTTCGCCTTCAACTACGCGCTGGACGGCTACGCCCCCGCGGGATACCACGCGTTCAACATCGCGGTGCACATCCTGAACGGTTTGCTGCTCTACGCCCTCCTGCGGCGTGTCCTGCGCGGCCCGGGGCAGGACTCCGAGCTTGTTCGCGCCGCGCCCATCCTGTCCGCGCTCGCGGCGCTGCTGTGGGTGGCACACCCGCTGAACACCGCCGCCGTGAACTACGTCAACCAGCGCACCGAGCTGCTGACGGCCTTCTTCACGCTGGCCACCCTGTATGCCCTGCACCGCTCGACGACATCCAGCCGGCCCCTGGCCTGGAAGGCGCTGGGGGTCGGGGCTTGCGGGCTGGGCATGGCCTGCAAGGAAGTCATGGCGGTCGTTCCGGTGCTGGCGCTGGTGTACGACCGCATTTTCCTGGCCGGGTCCTGGCGCGATGTGTTCCGCCGGCGGAAGGGCTTTTACGCGGCGTTGTTCGGCACGTGGGGCCTGCTCGGCGTATTCCTGCTCCGCTTTTCAGGCGCGACCGGCGGGCTGCTCTGGCGGCCGTACCTGCTGACACAGGCCTGGGCACTGAACCGCTACATCAAGCTCGCGTTCTGGCCCCATCCCCTCGTGTTCGATTACGGCGTGGTGCTGATCCATGACCTGGCCGCGGTATGGTCCGCGGGCCTGGCGGTCCTGGTTCTTATTGCGCTCTCCGTCGCGCTGCTGTTCAAGGCGCCCGGCATGGGATTCCTGGGGCTGGCCTTCTTCCTGATCCTCGCGCCCACCTCCAGCGTCAATCCGGTGATCGGCCAGACCGTCGCGGAGCACCGGATGTACCTGCCGCTGATCCCCTTGATCGTGGCCGTGCTCCTGGCCGGCTGGTGGTTCACGCGCGCGGACCGGAAGCTTCAGCGCGGCGTGGCGCTCGCGCTGCTGCTGCTCGTTCCCGTGTACGGCATGGCGGCCCGGCGCCGGAACGAGGTGTACCGGGATCCCATCCGGCTCTGGACCGACACCATCGCCGCGTGGCCGGAAAACGATCGGGCCCACAACAATCTCGGCACGCTCCTCATGAAGGCCGGGCGGATCCGCGAAGGCCTGGCGGCCCTTGAGGCTTCGGTGCGGTTGAATCCGCGCAACGCCAAGGCCTGGTACAATCTCGGGCTGACTCAATATTACGTGGGCCGGCAGGAGGACGCCGTTTCCTCCTACCGGCAGGCGCTGGCCTTGCGCCCGGACGCTGCGGCCGCCCTCGGCAACATGGCGCGGGCGCTCCTGTCGCTGGGCCGCGCGGACGAAGCCGGGCCTGCCGCGCAAAGGGCGGCGCAACTCCGGCCCGACGATTACCGCCTCTTCTTGCTCCTGGGGGATATCGCCTACCGGGCCGGGCGGCAGGACGAGGCGGTCCAGCTCATCGAGACGGCCGCGAACCTCGCGCGGCAAAAGGGGCAGCCCGGGCCCGTCCTGGAGATGCTTTCGTCCCGCGCGCAAAGCTACCGTAACCGGGAACCGTTTGAAGTCGTTCATCCGCCGGGCCGGATTCGCGTGGACGAGGTGATCCTGGACCATCACGACATGGCCCGGTAAGGCAGGATTCTGAATGTCACCATCAACTGACCGTACCCGCCGGGCCTGGCTCGCGCCCGCGCTGATCGTGCTCACCGGCCTCCTCGTCTACGGCCACACGCTCGACATCCCGTTTTACCTCGATGACCACTGGAACCTCCTGACCAATCCCAGCGTGCGGAACTGGCGGGACGTGTTTTCCGTCCTGACGCCGCCGGTCGGCACGGACGAACTCACGCTGGCGCGCCGCCCGGTGATCAATATCGCGCATACCTTCAACTACGCGCTGGGCGGCTATCATCCCGCGGGCTACCACGTCTTCAACATCACCGTGCACATCCTGAACGGGCTCCTGCTCTACGCGCTCTTGATGCGTACCCTGCGCGGGCGCGGGCAGGAAGCGGACCTCGCGCGGGCCACGCCCGTCCTGGCGGCCCTGGCCGTCCTGCTGTGGCTGACCCATCCCTTGAACACCGCGGCCGTCAACTACGTGAACCAGCGAACCGAGCTGCTGACGGCTTTTTTCACGGTGGCCACCCTGTACGCCGTGCAGCGCTCGACGACATCCCGTCGGCCGCTGGCCTGGAAGGCGCTCGGCGTCGGGGCCTGCGGACTGGGCATGGGCTGCAAGGAAGTCATGGCGGTCGTGCCGATGCTGGCGCTGGCGTACGACCGTATTTTCCTGGCCGGGTCGTGGCGCGAACTGTTTCGCCGGCGCAAAGGCTTTTACGCGGGATTGTGCGCCACGTGGGGCCTGCTGTTCCTGTTTATGCTCCGGGACCCGATCCGGCATGGCGGGGCGAATTGGTGGCCGTACCTGATGACGCAGGCCTGGGCGCTGAACCGTTACATCAAGCTGGCGCTCTGGCCGCATCCGCTCGTGTTCGATTACGGCGTGGTGCTGATCCAAGATCCGGCCGCCGTGTGGTCCGCGGGCCTGGCGATCCTGGCCCTGCTCTCACTCTCCGTCGTACTGCTGTTCAAGGCGCCCGGCATGGGCTTCCTGGCGCTGGCGTTCTTCCTGATCTTGGCGCCCTCCTCCAGCATCAACCCCGTCCTCGGACAGACCATCGCGGAGCACCGGATGTACCTGCCGCTGTTCCCGCTGATCCTGGCCGTGCTCCTGGCCGGCTGGTGGTTTACGCGAAATGACCGGAAGTTCCAGCGCGGCCTGGCGCTCGCGCTGCTCGTTTTGATTCCCGTGTACGGGACGGCGGCCTGGCGGCGGAACGAGGTCTACCGCGACCCCATCCGCCTATGGACCGACACCGTCGCCCAGTGGCCTCAAAACTCCCGCGCGCATAACAATCTGGGAACACTGTTCCTGCAAGCCGGCCGGGTGGATGAGGGTATCGCGTCCTTCAAAAGAGCGATCCAGTCGGGCCCGACCGGATACGGGGCCTGGTACAACCTGGGGCTGACCCAGCAATTCGCCGGCCGGTACGAAGAGGCCATCGTCTCGTACCGCAAGGCATTGGAATTTCGAGCGGACGCGCCCCCGGTGCTCGGCAACCTGGCCCGGCTGCTGCTGGCGCTGGATCGCGCGGCGGAGGCCGAGCCGTATGCCCTCCGGGCCTTGCCGTTGCGGCCCGACGATTATCGTCTCCGCCTGTTGCTGGCGGATCTGAACGCCCGGATGGGGCGAACCGAGGAAGCCGCGCGGCATATCGAGGCCGCCGCAACCCTGGCCGCGCAAAAGGGACAGCCGGCCGGCGTCATGAATCTGTTGGCCGCGCGCGCCGAGGAATACCGCCAGGGCAAGCCCTATAAGCCGCCCCACCCCCCCGACCTT
Organism: Kiritimatiellia bacterium; assembly: GCA_018001225.1. NCBI lineage: Bacteria > Pseudomonadati > Kiritimatiellota > Kiritimatiellia > Kiritimatiellia bacterium. Next base: position 5,070 of record JAGNIJ010000032.1, read on the forward strand.
GTCCGGGAGCACGAGATGATCCTGGACCAGCACGACATGACCCGCTGAACCCAGGTTGGCCGCCGGCCTCCCCCTTCGTCGGACGTCGGCGCTTCAGAAATAACCCATCGGGCCGGACGTCGGCGACCCGGCCGCGGGGGCGTTCCCGCGGAGACCTTCGATGCGCTCCTGAATCGCCTTCTCGACCGCTTCCTCGCCGCCGGCCGCGGAACAGGACCGCCGCAGGACTTCCCGGGCCAGCGACGGGTCGTGCACGGCGGAATTCGGATGAGCCACGAGCGTCCAAGCCAGGCCGTCGGCCAGGGCATCGTCGTCCCCGGCCACCATCGCGGCGTCCCGGAAATACGTCCCCGCTCTCTCCGCGCTTCCGAACTTCGCTTCCCAGAGACCGAGGTGGTAACACGCCCGTGCAAACGACCACTGGTTCGCGGCCTGCTGGATCATGGAGAGGCTTTCCGCCGTCCTGTCCTGGAGCCCATGGATCGCCGAGAGCCAGTATGGGGCAACCGGCCAGTCGGGCCGGGTCCGGGCAAGATCCAGCCAGACGGGCGCGGCGGCCTCCGGGTTCCCCTGGCGCATGAGGGCCAGGGCCTCGTCGCGGCGAGCGACGAGACTCTCCAGGCCCGCCACAAAACGCGTGACGCGCCAGCGGTAGTCCAGCGCCCGCATCCCGCCGGCCACGGCACGCCCGTACGCCAGGGCCTCGTCTTCCATTCCGTTCCGGAGCAGTTCCGTCATGTGATCGCAGGCGGCCTGGGCGGCCAGGAAGCCGTGCTTGTGCGCCCACCCGAGCAAGGCCTCCGCGGCCTCCGCCGGCCGGCCCAGCGGCGCCAGGGCCCGCGCAAGCAATTCCCGGACGTCGCGGCGGTGCGGCTGGCTGCGCGCGAGCGGCGCCGCGAACGCCTCCACGTCGCGGTAGCGATGGAAGGACAGAAGAACCTGGGCCCACAAACCGGCGGCCATGGTGTCCCGCGGGCGCCTGGCCAGGTGGTCCTGGAACAGGGACCGGGCGGCGTCCACGTCCATGGACTGCACGCGCACGGAAAGGGCCTGGAACTGCCGCGTCAGCGCCGCGAGGCGTTCGGGGGCGTCCGGTTGCCGCGAAAACGGAGGCCGGCCATAGCGGGCCAGCAGCGATTGCGCGAACCATAATTCCGCCAGGGGCGTGAACAGGCACTCTTTCTTCACTTCGTCCGGCGCCGGCCATTCCATTCCGGCTGTTTCGATAGACTCCAACGCCGGACCACGCGACAGTTCTTCCGCCCAGAGCCGGGCCAGTTCATAACTGCCCTCGGGGCTGAAGTGCACATGATCCACGAAGAGGTCGGCGTCCCGCCGTTGCTCGCGGATTTTGAGATCGGCGTCCACGAAGGCGACCTCGAAGGCGGCGCCCACATCGGACACGACCTTGTTGATCCCGTTGTCCGCCCGGTACCGGAACGCATCCTTTTCCTTCGCCTGGTCGAAGCGCGCATCGGCCTCTGCCTTCCGGCCCAGTCGTTCCAGGCACTGCCCCATCCGGTACGCCAGCTCGGCGTGGGCCTCGTCCAGGAGCGCGGCGGCTTCGAAGCGGGTTAGCGCCTGCGCGGCATCGCCGGCCCGAAGGGCCGTCATGCCGTCTTCATAGTGGCGCTCCCAATCCCGGCGCGCGGCCTCGATCAGATCCTTTCGATGCACGGAAAGCGACGGAGGACAATCCATCCGGTTGACGGCGACGGTGCTCACAAGCACCTCCGCGCCGGCGGCCCGCGCGGCGGCGACGATGTCGCGCAGGTTGCGCTCAAAACGCCGCCGCATGCCGGGCAGGCGGGGATCGTCGGCGGACACGGGGGAATCCATGGTTCGGGCCAGGCCCTGGAACGCCAGGGGACCCCGCGTCTCCATCAGCATCGCCGCCGCGAGCCCGGCGCAACGGACCAGGCGCAGGCGGGTCAGCGCCGCCGCCGCGCGAACCATGATGTCGCTCCCGGCGCGCCCGAAAAACGTCAGCGGGCCGTACGGGCCGATCACCTCGTTGTTGCCGATGTAGAGCAGGACTACGTCCGGTTTCAAAGCCGGCAGGTCGCGCGCCAGCTCCCGGATCACGGGACTGCTGATGGCCGTGATGGCGGCGTTGACGACCTCCACGGTCCGGCCGGGATAGCGAAGCGCGAGGAGCGCTTCCAGCATGCGCGGGGGGCCGAAGGCGGGCACGGGATCGCCCATGGCGGCCGATTCGCCGAGGACCACGACGCGGACCACCCCGGCCGGCTTCTCCCGTTCGATAAAAAACGGGAGCGGCAGCCGCGCCATCGGCGGCATGAAATAGGCATAGGTGCAGAAAGGATTCTCGGCCCAGCCGGGCTGCCCTTCCGCGGCGGCCGGCCTCACCAGGGCGGCCGGGTATCCGGCCCCCACGCCGCGAAGGCCCAACTCCAGCATCAGGAAAAAAAGAACCGTGGCGGCAAGAGAGAAAAACAGCTTTCTCGCAAAACGCTTCATGTGGCCCTTCTCATGCCCATGACAAGTTCCACGACCGGGGACGGATCACGCTACAAGCGGCCGGGAGCGTCATGAGGGATCTTTTGCATATCGGTCAGCTGCCGCACGGCATTGGAATCCCCGGCCCGGACGGCCAGCGCCAGGGCCTCCTCCAGAACACGCCCCGCCTCATCCCGCCGGCCCGCGGCTTCCAAGCTGCGGGCCAGGGTCATCCGGACCTGATGGGATTCGGGGTCCGAAGCGACCGCCCTTTCGGCGAGCCCGACGATCTCCCTGGCCTGCAACACATCCACAGCTCCGCGCTGCAGGAGGAGATCGGCCAGGTTGTTGAGAAAGAAAGGGCTCTCCGGAACGAAGGTCAGCCCCCGGCGATAAAGCCCTTCCGCCCGGTCCAGGTCCCCCCTCTGCGCATAGGCCCGGGCCAGCGTGATCAGCAGCCCGACGTCCCTCGGACGCCGCGCAAACGCCTTCTCCAGCGCATCAATACCCTCGGCGATCTGGCCGCCGCGGAGATAAATCTCCCCCCGCAACCCGAGAAAATCCGCCATGTTAGGCATCCAGGCCAATCCCTCATCCGCCAGCCTCGCCGCCTCCTCGAGGGCCCCCCGCCCGACCAGGCATTGCGCCAGGGATAGCTGCGCATCCGGAAAATGCGGACAGAGCTCCATGGCTTTCCGAAAGGATGGCTCGGCCTCCGCCCACCGCCCTGCCTCCATCCGGTATGAGCCCGCGATGTAGTGAAAGTAGGGATCGCGCGACCGCGAAGCGGAGGCGGCCTCGACAAGGCGCTCGAATTGTTCGGGGGGCCAGTCCCTCCGCGACGTTTCGCGCAAGGACAAACTCTGCGCGCGCATCCACGGCACCCGCTCGGCGGCGTCCGACTGGCCGGCAAACGGCGGGTTGTCGTACAGGAGGGCGATCGCCGACCACGCCTTGGATTCATGAACAGGCAGGAAGAGAAGGCGCTCAACCAGCTCGCGCCTCGACAGGGACGGCCCGGCCGACGCCAGCGGCTTGATCGTCGGAAGGCCGAGCACGGCCTCCGCCATCCATTCGGCCACTTCCAGGCGGCCTTTCATGGTCAGATGGACATGCTCAAAGAACCGCTCGCGGTCCGCCATGAGCACGGGCGACTCGTGAAGCCGGCGATCCACGTCCACCAGCACGACGCCTTCTTCCCGGTGGCGAAGCGCGATTTCCCGCAGGATGGCCTGGAGCCCGGAATCCGCGCGAAAACGATAGGTGTCCAGGTCGCAAGCCCGGCGGAACCAGGTCAAGGCCTCCTCCGTGCGCCCGACGGCATCCAGCGCGCGGCCGGTCTCGTAGGCCACGCCGGCGTGCTGCACCGCGCCGGGATCGGAGATGGCGCCCCGCAGGGAAAGGGCTTGCCCTGCCGGCGACTCCGCCCAGGCCGCTCCAAGCGGCGGCCAGTCGCGCAGGTTGACGCCCATCGTGCACACGACCACGGGCACGCCGCGGCCGGCCAGCCGGCGGACGAGATCCCCGATGTTTTTCCTGAAATAGCGGCGCATCGAGGGCAGCGCCGGATTCTTCTCGTCCACGGGCTTGTTTTCAAACTCCCAGAGCCCGTGCCAAATAACCGGATCGTCCGTCTTTTTCTCCGCCTGCCCGAGCCTCCACCGGTCCAACAGGCGAGCGAGTCGCAGGGTCCGTGCGCGCTGAACCAGCCCCATCACGAGGGGGTGGGCATGGAACGAGCCGAACACCGAACCCGGGCCGTAGGGTCCGATCACCTCGTTGTTGCCCGCGTAAAGGATCACCGCATCCGGTTTCAGTTTCAGGCTTTCCAGCCCGATCTTCCGGACCTGGTGCGAATTGATGGCGGTCATGGCCAGGTTGAGCACCCGCACGTCGCGGGACGGGAGGCGGTGCGCCAGCGAGACCTCCACCACGCGCGCCAGGCTGAACGCCGGAAGCGGAAAGCCTTCGGCGGCCGATTCCCCCAGGACCACGACCCTGATTTCGTCGGGCTTTTTCTCGGCGGGGATCCACAGCGGGGGCAGGCGGGGCGGGTTGTCGCGGGGGAAAATCGCGGCTCCGTAGCGGGGATTCGTCATCCACCAGGCGCCATCGGCCCGCTCCACCCGCAGGAGGGGCGACTGGCCAGGGCTCACCCCGGCGGCCCACAACGCGCCTTCGATGAGCGCCAGCGCCAGCGCCGGCGCCAGCAGGGCCAGCCCGGCCTTGAACAGGACGGTTTTCACGGCGCGCAGAATGACAAAAGGCCATTCATGAGACAAGCATGCCCTTGGAGCCGGATTCCGTAATGGGTACTATCATGCCATGGTCATCCCGCACCCATGTCTCGGCGTTGTAGCGCTCTTTTCACAAGCGGTTCGTCCCATCCAGAGCGCCGTCGCTTGCTTGCCGCGGCGAAGCCCGAAGGGCGAAGACGGTCCGGCGCACTCCAAGGCGCTCCGCGCCGGCAACCATTCTGGAGTGCGGCGGGAAGGCCCGATCGCGAAGCGCATCGGGACGCCACGCCGCTTTTGGCGGCCGGCCATGAGTCTCGTGGCATGTGAATCATGAAACCTTCTCTTCAACATGCCCTGCTCGCCCTTGCCCTCTTCCTGGCGACCATGGCCCTGTACTATCCCGCGCTGAAATGCGATTTCGTGGACTACGACGATCCGCTGTATGTCACGGGAAACGCCTGGGTGCGCCGGGGGCTGACCCTGGAGGGAGTTCTGTGCTCATTCCGCGAGCCGGTGGCCGGCATCTGGCACCCGCTGACGATGTGGTCGCACATGCTCGACGTTGAGCTCTTCGGATTGAATCCGGCGGGACACCATCTCCAAAGCCTCCTCTGGCACGCGGCCAACACCGCGCTGCTGTTCCTGCTGTTGAGCCGCGTCGCGGGCGGCGTCTGGCCCGCCTTCGCTGTCGCCGCCCTGTGGGCGGCGCACCCGCTGAACGCGGATTCGGCGGTCTGGATCGCCGAGCGCAAGAACCTCGTGAGCACGTTTTTCTGGCTCGCGACAATCGGCCTGTACATTCGTTTTACCCGGCGCCCGTCGCCGAACGCGATGATGCCCGTTCTGGCGGGCTTCGCCCTGGCCCTGATGGCCAAGCCCATGCCGGTCACCCTGCCGTTCACCCTCCTGCTGCTCGACGTCTGGCCGCTGCGGCGCGTGGACGGATTCGGACGGATTTCATGGCGCGCGTGGAAGGACCTGCTCGCGGAGAAGGCGCCGCTGTTCATTCTTGTCGCGGTCTTCATCTTGAGCGCGCTGAAGACCCAGGTCATGGCCGGGGCCACGGAAATGGCGGCTCCCCTGCCCCTGGGCGCGCGCCTGGCCTATCTGCCCGTTTTCTACGTGGACTATCTCCGGCTGGTCTTCCGGCCGCGCGGGCTGTGCGTGCTGTATCCCGCTCCGACCGTTCCCCCGACGGCCGGACCGGTCCTGGGCGCCCTGCTGATTCTCGGCGCGATCTCGGCATGGGCCGTCCGGCAGCGGCACAGACGGCCGTGGCTCCTGGTCGGCTGGCTCTGGTTCCTCGGCACCCTGGTGCCGGTGATCGGCCTGGTATCGCTCGGTTTGCACCGGATCGCCGACCGGTACATGTATGTCCCGATGCTGGGCCTCCTGCTGATGGGGGTCTGGACGCTCTTCGACGCCGCGCGGGGACGCCGGCGCCCGGCGGCTTTCGCGGCGGCCGCCGCGGCCGTCCTGGCCCTCGGACTGGTCACGCGGCTCATCCTTCCGCACTGGAAGGACAGCGAAGCCCTTTTCCGCCGGGCCCTTGACGTGACGGAAAATAACTACACCATGCACTACAACCTGGGCCGGCAGCTGCTGTTCCGTAAGCGCTTCGATGACGCGCTGGCCCGCTTCCGGGAAGCGATCCGCCTTCGTCCCGACTACTACATCGCGCACAACAACCTCGGGTGGACGCTGATCCTGAAGGGAGACCCCGCGGCCGCCATGCCGCATCTCGAGGAGGCGCTGCGGCTGGCGCCCCACGATCCGCAGGTGCGCAAGAACCTGGCCATGGCCCTGGAGCAGTTGGGACGAGCCGCCGAATGATAGCCGACGATCTCCGGAGTGCGGCGGCAAACCCCGATCGCGAAGCGCATCGGGGTGCGACGCCACTTTCCACCAGCAGGGCGCGACCTATTCGCGGCCGGGCGCACGATCGACCAGACGCACCTTCTCGACAAGGCTGTCCCCCAGTTCCCGATCCAGGGCGCGGACTTCCCGGCATAGCTCCCGCGCCTCCGCGGTCCGTCCGTTCCGGACCTCCCGCCGCGCGCGGTTGGTCAGCGCGCCCAGCAGGTTGGCGCGCACCCGCCGGTGGCGGGGCGCCATCTTCAGCGCCCGCTCCATGTGAGGCAGCGCCGCCCGGACATCCCCATACTGAAACAGCAGCGCCGCGTAGTTGCCGTGGATCGAGGCGCTCCCCTCGTACCGCTGCAACACCTGCCGGTAATGCTCCAGGGCCTCGGCGCCCCGCCCCTGCATGGCGAGGAGGCCGCCGATCCCGTCCAGGACATCGAGGTGGTCCGGGTGAATTTGCCGCGCTCGCTGGTATTGCTCCATCGCCTCCTGCAACCGCCCCTGCTGCGCCAGAAGGGTGCCCAGGTTGATGAGGGCGATTTCGGACCGCGGATTCCCGCGCAACGTGTGCCGCCACAGGCTTTCCAGGTTCCGATACGGCACGGACTGGCGCCAGATCAGCACGACGCACACGCCGAACAACACGGCCAGCGTCCACGCCCGTCCTCCCGGGCGGCGGGGCAACGCGTGCCACAGGCCTCCCGCCAGCATGGGGATCAGGGCCATCAGGCCGAAATACTGCCAGTGATCGGACACGTACGTGAACCGGGTCATGTAGAGCACGTGCAGCAGAATCAGTCCAGCGGTCGAAAAGTAGTACAGCGACACGGCGACCAACGGGCCCCGGCCCCAGCGGTTCCGCCGCGCCCAGAGGACCGCGAGCAGGATCAGCACCGAGGCCGGCCAAGCGTAGTTCGACACCCGGGCCGCGTCCACGGTCCATTGCGGATAGAAGAACACCAGGTCCAGCGGGAGCAGCGCCTTCGACAGGTAGAACCAGAAGGACTGCCCCGACAGGATCAGCCGCTGCGGATAGGAAAAACTCGGTGGATCCGGAGCCTCCCACACGGGAGTGTGTTCGAGATGAATCGTGACCAGGGATATGGCCACGCTGAAGCCGAGCCAGGGGAGATACCCCAGCCAGTCCGCCCGGGACACCCGGCCCTTTTTCCACCAGGCGATCAACGGGAGCGCGACCAGGAGGATGAACGCGCCCGATTTGGCCAGGATCGCGCCGGCAAACAATACGAAGGCCAGGCCATAAAAAGGACGTGGTGAGGCGCCGCGGCCGGGTTCTTTTTTCTCCAAGTAAACAACATATGACAGCAGGGCGCCGAGGAGAAGAAAACCGCTCAACACGTTCTTCAACTCGGTGATCCAGGCGACCGACATGACGTTGACGGGATGCAGCGCAAACAGCGCCCCGGCCCACCACGCCCATTGCAGGCCCAGGCGCTGCAGGACGTACGCCAGCAGGATCGCCGTCAACCCGTGCAGGAGAACATTGACGGCGTGGTACCCGAGGGGATTCAGTCCCCACAGATGGTACTGGATCCAGAACCCCGTGAAGGTCAGGGGATAGTATTGGGTGGTGTTTCCAGGAATCCAGATCGCGCGCAGCCCCGCCGCGGAGCGCAACGTCAGGTTGTCCACGACGTACGCCTCGTCATCCCAGATAAAATCCCCCTTCAAGACCGGCGCATAGGCCGCAAAGACCAGGAGCAGCAAACCGAGCGGAAGGACAAGCCGGCGCGCCATGCCGGACTTCGGCACGCTGGCTTCAACCGGCTGCATACATGGTTCCATCGCCGGGCATAGTATCCCCGCCGCTCCCGCACCGGCAACCCCGGAATCCCGGCGCGGCGGCATGACGGGGTCTCGGAATCAAGGCGAAACTGCCGCTTGCGCGTTCCGGCCGCTTTGGTTACACATCGCGGCATATGACGGACCACACGCCATCGCCGGCTCGTTCCGCCATGAAAAGGGCGTTGCTGGCGGCTGGATCCGCGGCCGCCGCCCTCGTGCTGGGCGAGGCCGCCGTCCGCTTGTTCAACCTCGGGCCGGATGTCTTTCACGTGGAACTCGGCATGGTCACGCTGTCGTCCGATCCGGAACTCCGCTACGAGTTGGTTCCGGGTTTTCAGAACCCGTCCAAAGACGTCCTCGTCAATGCGCTGGGCATGAGGGATGTCGAGCGGACAACGGCGCGCGCACCCGGCGCCCTCCGCGTGGCCTGCGTCGGCGATTCCATCGCGTTCGGCATGGGCGCCGACAATCGCCACACATTTCCGGTGCACCTGGAACGGATTCTCGGCGGGCATCCGTCGCTTTCGGGCCGGCCCGTGGAGGTGCTCAATTTCGGGGTGCCCGGCTATGCCATCGGGCAGGTGGCGCAAACGTTGGAGACGAAAGTCTCCGGCTTTCACCCGGATCTCGTGCTCTACCTCTTTTCGCTGAACGACGCGCAGCGCTACAGCCAGGAACTGGATCTGCTGCTGACCCGCTCCGCGCTGACCTCGCCCGACCGGAACTACGTGAAGGCACTCTGGCGCCAATCCTCCCGCCGGCTCGGGGGAAGCCGGCTCTGGCTTATCCTGAATCACACGGCGGCCGGCTTCTTCGGCAGCCGGGAATCGCCCCCGGATCAGAATCTGATGCCGCATCCCCGTAACGACATGTTCCAATTGCTCGCCGGAAACGGCATCGCTTTCTATGCCTCCCTCTACATGGAACCCGAGGCCTGGCTGCGGGTCTGCCGGGGGCTTGAGCGGATTCGCGCGTGGAGCCTGGAGCGCAACATTCCCGTGTACGTGATCATCATGCCGGTGTTCTCCGACGCCGACGACCGGACCCTGGCGGCGCTGCATCACCGCGTGGCCGAGCAAGCGAGGTCATTGGATTTACCCGTGATGGATCTTCTCGACATGTTTCGCCGGCGCGCGACCGATCTGGGGCGCAGACTGAACTCCGACCTTCTCCATCCCAATGCCCTCGGCTACGAAGAGGCGGCGCAGGCGGTGGCCCGCCGCCTGCTCTCGGAAGGCGTTCTTCCATGAGGGCTCTTTCCACCGAATCCCCGCTCCGCCGCGCGGCGCCCTATGCGGGCATTTTTCTCCTGGCGTGGGCCCTCCGGCTCGTGTACCTGCTCCAGGTCTCCGGTCATCCCTCTTTTCATTTCCCGCTCGTGGATGCGAGGGAATATCACGAGTTGGCGCTGCGCCTCGCGGGCGGGGCTTCTGACCTGCCCAAGATGGCCTGGCAGCCCTGGTTTTATCCCATGCTGCTGGCGCAGGTTTATCAGTCTTTCGGCGCCTCCATCTGGGCGGCCAAGCTCCTGCAGATCACGGCCGGCTCGCTGACCTGCGTGGTCGCGGCCCTGATGGGAACCAGCGTGGGCTCGCGCAGGACCGGCATCCTGGCGGGTGTCCTGGCGGCCGTTTATGGCCCGATGATCTACTATGACGGCGAGTTGCTGGCGGAGACCTGGGCCGGGCTGTGGCTGACCCTGTCCGCGTGGATATCGCTCCGACCCGCCGGCCGCGCGAAGCCTGTGCTGTTGGGCATTCTCGGCGCCCTTTGCCTCTTCACCCGGCCGCCCCTCGTGCCCGCCTGGGCTGTCGCGGTCCTGGCCCCGCTAATTCGCCCGTCGGAGCGAAAGACCGTCGGAATCAAGCCATGGCTGGGCGGTCTGGTGGTCGGATTCATCCTGACAGCCTACCCGTTTCTCCACGGCATCCATTTCGCCACGGGCGCCTTCCGCTGGCTTCCCACGACCGGCGGCATCAACTTCTACATCGGCAACAGCGCCGACCCGGGCCGGACCATCAATATCCGCCCGGGCCATGCCTGGGAAAACCTGACTCTCTGGCCCGAGCTGAACGGCGCGCACACCGACAGGGACATGCAGGACTTCTACTACCGCGAGGCCTTCCGCGACATTCGCGCCCGCCCGGCGGCATGGCTCAAACACCTCGGCGTCAAGACGGCGCAGTTCTTCTCGTCCCGCGAGATTCCTCGAAACATCGATCTGTACACCTTCCGCCCGGTCTCCTCCCTGCTCGCGCTGACGACGTGGAAGATCGGCCGGTTCGGCTTTCCCTTCGCCATCCTGGCCGGGCTGGCGGCGCTGGGCCTCGTGGCGCGCCGCGGCCGGCCGTACCGGCTGGCGCTGATGATCCTGGCCTACGCCGCCGGGATCATCCTCATCCACGTCTGCGACCGCTACCGGCTGCCCGTCCTGCCGCTGCTGATCGTCTTCGCGGCGGCCGGGGTGCAGGCCTTGGCCGGACAACTCAAGCAGTGGATCCGGAAAAGTGACACGGGCGTCTCGCCCGTGCTCCCCACGGCCGGGGACGGCCGTGCCACTTTAACCCGAACGCCAAGCCTGGCCTTTTCTTTGATTCTTATCGTGACGGCGGCCGTCGCGACCAGCCTCGGCGGCCCGTATGACGCCGAGCAGTGGAACTACAAGGCCGAGCTGGACCGCCTCGTGGCCGTGGGCGCGTATGACCGGGGCGACTTCGAGACGGCCGAGTTCCATGCGCGTCGGGCCGTGGAGGAGAATCCGGCCGAGGCGCACGCCTGGAACCAGCTCGGCCTGCTGCGGGCCCAAAAGGGGAAGCTCGACGAAGCCGAGACATATTTCCTCGAGGCCCTGCGGCAGGACCCCGCCCATGCCCCCGCCTGGTTCAATCTCGCGCGGATCGCCATGGAGCGCGGGCAACTCGAAAAGGCGCGGGATCACTACCTCGAAGGCCTGGCTCACATGCCCGGGCACCTGGCCGCCCGGCTCGATCTCGGCGATCTCTACCTGCGTATGAACCGGCCCGATGACGCCATGGCCTGCTACGAGGAGGTTCTGCGGATCCGGCCCGGATTTCTCCCGGCGCTTCAGCGGATGGAGCGGGCCAGGCGGAACCCGGCGCTGACCATTGGCACATCAGGCCACTGACCCTCGCGATAGGCGCAGCGCAAGTAAGTGGGATCGGAGCCAAAGGTAAGGCTCACGGGATACCAGCCTCCCCCGCGAAGGATCTTGGCGCCCAGATCGCGCACCACAACAGGCGGGTCGATGTTTGCACGATTGGTCTCCCCGACGGGATCGGGCAGGCTGGCCGAAGGGCTTGAATACCAATTGGTGGCATACCAATCCCAGCACCACTCCCACGCGTTCCCTCCCATGTCGTAGAGACCGTAGGCATTGGCCATGTCCTGGGTGGTCCCCGCATCGGCGCCGCTCATCCAGTCCGTCAGGGGATGAACGCTGAAATCAATCTGCTGGCGGCCGTCGTAATATCCCACGGGCGTCGTGGCGATGGTCTCAAAATACCAGGGGTGCGGCGGCTGATTGGTCCACGGCTGATATCGGCCATCCGCGTAGTTCGCCTTGACCACGTCAATGTTATACAGGTAGTTCGACGGCCCGTACACGGAATCATTCGGCCATGGAAAATGCGTGCCGGCGATGCCGCCCCGGCAGGCCTTTTCCCATTCCGCCTCCGTGGGCAGACGGTAGCCGCCGGCGTTAAGGTTCATGGACCAGTTCGTCACGGCAAACCCAATGGCCCGGGGGAGTCCCTCCATGTCGCTGCGGTAGTTGGCATAGGCCTGGGCGCCGTACCAGGTAATGCCGATGATGGGAAAATTCGTCCGGTTGTTCTTCACGTAAAACGCGCCGTTCGTGAAGCCGATCTGGCTCCAAGTCTGGTCCAATCGATAGAGCGTCTGGGTGACGCCCTCGAGGTTGACGACTTGGGCATGGGGATGGGCGTCGATTGGATTGACGCCGAGCAGGTTGTTTGTATAAGCCCACTGGAAGACCTCGGCCGCCTTTTCATTGGAGACCTCGTACTTGTCCATCAGGAACGGGCTTACCGGCACGTCATGAACCGGCAGTTCGCGCGGCCAGCCCTCGACCAGGGCCGGATCCCCGTACGTGTTGCCCATGGCAAATACACCGCCGGGAACCAGGACCATCGCGTGCCGGGTCCGGAAAGCCGTCGAGGTGTCGGCCCAGACCCGGTAGAAGCGCATCGGGGCGTTCGTGACGTTCAGCCGGACCGACATCCACTGGCCGGTGGGCAGATACGCGCCGGCCGCCTTCCACGCGTTGGATGCCTGCAGTTCAGTCGTTATTTCCACGCGATACAGCGCCGCCGTGCCGTCGTGAAACCAGCTCACCCCGTTCCAGGACCGGGTCCCGGCGGTTTCCGGTTCGGCCGCCCGGGCGGAAACGGCTGGGACGCCCAGACAGAGAGATAGGCAGAGTAGCCGCGTACGAGGCAAATGGGCTTTGTATTTGCACATATCCTTTACAAGTACCCTGATCGCAAAAGCGTCGTCAAGCCGCTCTGGAGTGCGGCGGGAAGTCCCGATCGCGAAGCGCATCGGGTCGCCAAGCCGCTTTTCCCGGTCAGAGCGCCGTCGCCTCGCGGACTCGTTGCCGGCGCACTCCAAGGCGCTCCGCGCGGCGCTTGCCCGGCCGCCGCGCTTTTGGTACCACGGCCCCATGCATGGCCCGACAGAACCCGGCGCAACCCCCTGTGATCGTCGCCCCGCGCGCGCGCGGGCCGTCTTCTATTTCGGCCTGCTGGCCGTGCTGGCCGCTCACTTGCTGCTGGACATCCGCTCGCGCGACGGCTTCACCTGGATGGACCCGGAGCAATACTACGAAGCCGCCAGCCATCTGGCCCTGGGAGGCGGGTTCAAGGATTTCGCTGTAGCCTCCTTTTATCCCCTGCTGCTCGGGGCCTTTCTTTTCGTGCACGACTCGATCCCCTGGGCGCTGGGGGTCCATGCGCTTTGGCTCGCGGGCCTGGGAATTGCCTTTGTCTTGATTTGCCGCCGCCGGGACCTCGGGGAATGGGCGCCCGCCGGATTGCTGGTCCTGATGGCCGGCCCGGCGATGTTCGGGTTATCGCGTGAACTGTATATCGAGTTTCCACTGACGGCCCTGGTGACCCTCCACTACCTGGCCTGGCTTCGCGAAGGAGAGAAGCGCAACGCGTTCCGTCTCGGCTTGCTCATGGCCGCCGGGTTCGCGATCAAGATGACCTACCCGCTTTTTATCCTGGGCCCGATCCTGGCGGACGCCGCGACGGCGCGGCGCCGGCGGAACCCGCGGCGCCTGCTCTGGCTTGCGGGCATCGTGGTCATCCCGGTTCTATCCGTCATCGCCATCGCCTTTCTTTATTTTCCGGGCATGTTTGAATACTACTCTTCCATCGGCAACACCCGCATCCCCACGATGCGCCTGATCGGTCCGCCCGAGGCCATGTCCTGGGCGGCCGCCTGGTTTTACCCGCATCAAATCGCGAAGAGCTACCTGGGATGGGCAGGCCTGCCCATCCTGGTTCTCCTGGCCATGGCCCGTCCCTTTCACCATGGGCGCTGGGATCGCGAGCGGCTGGGCCTATGGCTGGGGGTTCTGATTCCGGTCGGCGTGTTCGCCTGGATGCCGGTTCGAGAAGTCAGGCACCTGGCTCCTGCGATTCCCGCCCTCGTTCTGCTGGCCGGACACGGATTCCGCGACCTGGTCCCCCTCCGCCAGCGCGCCCGGATCGGCGCCGCGGCATGCCTCCTGGCCGCGGTTCCGTACCTTGCGGTGACCGCCGGACGGGTCGAGGCTCCCTATTTCCTGAACCGCCCGATGAGACTCGACCAGGTTTCAGGGGCCTTGTTTTCCATGACCCCGGACGCCGCCCGCTACTGGACGCGTCCCGATCGGCCGGACGTCGATCGCTGGCGATTCACGCGAAGCCTGCTCCTTTCCGGATTCGATCCCAACGAGGCGCTGGCCTTCGCGTGGTCGCTGGCCCCCGGCGGAACGATCGACCTCGACCGCCACGGGCAGCGGCCGGCGGCCTTGTTGCCAAACGGCTACCAAGCCTTCATGGACTTCTTCCTGCTGGCCGCCTTCAACCTGTACAACCGACGGTGCGGCTGGAACCACGCCTATGAAACCCTCACGCGCGAGGAAGCGCTGGACGCCGCGGATGCCCTGGTGCTCATGGCGTCCAAAGGCGAGGAGCCGCCCCGCTTCGAAGGATTCTCACCGGTCGACCGTGTCGAGCGCTATGGCGGTTCGGCTTACGTGATCTACCGCCCGGATCGCCTTCCGCGGAAAACGTTCCGGCGGATCTACGCGGAAAAATACCTGGCGCGAAACCCCGGGGCTTCGCGCGAGGAACTCAACGCCGTCTGGACCGACATGAGGCTGGAGGCCGTCTTGCGAAACGGCAAGGCGGATGAGGAAGCGATGCGCGCGCTGTTCCCCGCGGATTTCGTCCTGGGCGGGAAAGTCCAGCCGATTTACTTCCTGTCGGCCTATCCCGAATTGATGAAAGTGCTTTCCGATTCTCCCGACTCGCCGCCGTCGCCTTAAGGGCAGCGCTAACAAGGAGCCTTCTGGAGTGCGGTGGCAAGGAGCGCAGCGACGCGACACCGCTCTGGACTGCGGCGGGAAGCGAGTCTTCGAGCGCCACGCCGCTCTTCCCAGTCAGAGCGCCGTCGCGCTTCGCTTGCCGGCGCACCCCAGGGCGCTTCGCGCCGAAAAAAAGAAGCGGGCCTCGAAAGGCCCGCTTCTTCTATCCATCTTGACGTCGACTTAGCGACGACGACGATAGGCCACCAGACCGGCCACGCCCAGGCCAATCAGCGCCAGGGTGGTCGGCTCCGGAATAACCTTCGTGAAGGTCGCGCTGTAGTTCGCGCCGCCGTTGCTGTCCCACTGGAAGGTGGTCCCGGCATCGGCCGTCGCGCGGAAATACACGGCAACCGTGTGGGCGCCCAGGCTCGCGCTGGCCGCCACATCCGCACCCGTCATGTTCTGCCACTTGTCGTTGTTGCCGGACTGCTCCAGCCAGGGCAGGTCGACATAGGCCTGATGGGTGCCATCGATGCCGTAGCCCATTTCCGTCGTCACGCCCATGACGCGCTCCCACGTCACAGCTTCCCCGCCGAGGGTCAGGCTCATGACATCGCCGAAGCCATGACCGTTGAACCCGGACGCCGCCCAGGTGGCGCTGGCGTTGTACCACGTCGTGCCTTCAACGTGATAAACCGCCGAGTCACCAATCCACTGCAGGGACTGGCCCATCGCCATCTGCGCCGCAAACAATACCGCTGCGAGTACGATCAGCTTACGCATCTCATAACTCCTTTGTTGTTGTTACCTTCACTTCTCGCTGCGTGATCCACTACGACCACACATAAACGATGTATTATTTGTCACATATTGCCAGCTAACCAGTCAAGGGTATTTATCATTTTTTTTTATCTTTGTAATATATTAACAGCAAGCTTGTTAAAGCGATTTACTTTGTGTCTGTAAAAAAAACATTGTTCAGATCATTGAAAACCTCGGCCGGACAGCCCGCCGGGTTGTGTTTCAGGATCGATAAGGCCGAACATGCCGTATCCATATCCAATACCGTATAGGGGCGGATTTCAAAGCCGGATTTCGGCGTTGACACAACGGCCGGATCGCGCCATGGTCCGCAGGCCAAAAGGACCGGTGCGATGACCCGTAACCCAACGCTCGACGCCTTCATGGCCGCCTTCCCCCGCGAGGGCCTGACGTTCGACGACGTCTGCCTCGTGACCCGCTTCGCGGATTTCCTGCCGACGGACACCGACCTCTCCGCGCCGTTCAGCCGTCGCATCCGCCTGAACATCCCGTTCGTCAGCGCCGCGATGGACACGGTCACCGAGGCGCGCATGGCCATCGCCCTGGCCATGCTCGGCGGCCTCGGGATCATTCACCGCAACCTTTGCATCGAGGACCAGGCGCGGATCGTCCGCACCGTGAAATCCCACCTCAACGGGCTCATCGGGCAGCCGGTGACCTTCCGCGACACCGACACCCTGCGGACCGTCCGCGAGACGCGGCAGGCCAGGGGGTACGCGTTCAGCGGGTTTCCCATCCTCGACGGCCAGGACCGCCTGGTCGGCATCCTGACCTCGGCGGACGTCAAGTTCGCGCGCAACCCGGACGCGCCGGTCACCGAGGTGATGACGCGGCAGGTCGTCACCGCGCCGGCGGGGACCACCCTGCGGCAGGCCTACGACCTGATGCAGCGCGAGCGGATCGGGAAGCTGCCGCTCGTGGAGGACGGGCGGCTCGTGGGGCTGTACTCGTACACCGACGTGCGCACGCTGATCGAGAACGCCGAGCCACAGTACAACCGGGACGCGCAGCACCGGCTCCGGGTCGGCGCGGCCATCGCGCCGGGCGACCGGGAGCGCGTCGCGCGGCTGGCCGAGGGGCCGGCGGACGCGGTGGTGATCGACACCGCACACGGACACTCGGCCGCCGTCCTGGAGATGGTGCGCTGGGTCAAGACCGAGTTCCCGGCGCTCGACGTGGTCGCCGGGAACATCGCCACGGGCGAGGCGGCCCGCGCCCTGGCGGACGCCGGCGCGGACGCGGTGAAGGTGGGCATCGGGCCGGGCTCGATCTGCACCACGCGCGTGGTCACGGGCGTGGGGGTGCCGCAGCTGACGGCCGTCTACGAGTGCGCCCGCGCGCTGGAGGGCCGCGTCCCGGTGATCGCGGACGGCGGCATCCGCCACTCCGGCGATGTCCCCAAGGCCATCGCCGCCGGGGCCGACACGGCGATGATGGGCTCGGTCCTCGCGGGCACGGAGGAAAGCCCCGGCGAGAAGATTTTGTACCAGGGGCGGCAATACGTCGGCTACCGGGGCATGGGCAGCCTGGGCGCCATGCAGGCGGGCCAGGGCAGCCGCAAGCGCTACAGCCAGGAGAACGTCAACCCGGACGACCTGGTGCCGCAGGGGATCGAGGGCATGGTGCCGTACGCCGGGACCGTGCAGAAGGTGCTGACGCAATACTGCGGCGGACTGCGCCTCGCTTTGGGCTACGTCGGTTGCCGGTCGTTGGGAGAACTCCAGGAGCGCGGCGAGTTCGTCCGGGTCACCCCCGCCGGCGCGGCCGAGGGCCACGCGCACAACGTGACCATCACCAAGGAAGCGCCGAATTACCGGACGTGAGGCCGGCGGTCAAAACGCCAGCCGAAACCCGAGTCCCGATCCGGACGCCGGGGGCTCGTATTCGAGGACGGAGAGGTCCCCTTCCGAATACCGCGCCATGTTGGATCGCTGCGCGCGATGCCCGAACACGTTGTCCATGTCGGACTTGAACCCGACGATAAAGAGCACCGCCACGATGGTCACGAACAGGCCCACGGTGATCACGGCCCCCTCGGTGCTGCTGTCGGAAATGGCCGCCTCGCCGGCGACGGGCAGCCCCGCGAAGATCAGGCCGGCGACCAGCCACACGCACAGGGTTTTGGCGGAAAGCGATGTCATGGCAGTTCTCCCTTTTAAAAAGCCCCGAAAAATACGCTGGTGAACGTGGTGACCGGCGTCGTCTCCCGCAGGTCGTCGATGGCTCCCCGGATTTCGTTCATCAGCAGCTTGGCCTGCTCATACAACTCGTCGTCCCGGGTCAGCTTGCCCAGGGTGCCGTCGCCCTCGGCAATCGAGACGGTCACGTCCTTGACGGCGGCGACGGCGGCGGAGAGGTCCTGGTACAGGGTGTCGTCCTCGGAGAGCAGCCGGCCGACGGTGCCCTTGCCGTCGTTCACCCGCGCGGTGATCTGCTTCAGGTTCTCGGAAATGTCCTTGAGGTTGGCGTAGAGGGTCTCGTCGGTCAGCAGTTTACCGAGCGTCCCCTCCCCCTCCTCCAGGCGGGCCATGAGCTTGCGGACGCCGTCGGCGGCGGCGCTGATATTCTCGATGATCCTGCCTTCCTCGACGCCCTTCTTGATGAGCTGCACCGTCCGCGTGGCCTCGTCGAGGAGGTCCACCGGCGTCACGCCCCGGATCACCGTGCCCTCGGGCAACAGGGGGTTGTCCTCCGAGCCTTCGTGCACGCCCAGGTACCGCCCGCCGAGCACGGACGACGGCAGGATCTCGATCTTATAATCCTCGCGCAGCGTCACCGGCTGCTCCAGGCTGGCCAGCACGTGCACGCCCTCCGGGGTGATGTGCAGGGCCTTGACCTTGCCGACGTCCACGCCCCTGACGAAGACGTTGTCCCCCTGCCGCAGTCCCAGCACGTGCTTGAAGACCACGTCCAGCTCGTAGCGCTTGGCGAACAGGTTCTCGCGGCTCAAGACGATGGTGAAGAACCCGAGGGCGAGCAGGACCATGAACATGAAGGCGCCCACGGTCACTTCAATCGAGGTTTCCTGCAATCGGCTGCGTTTCATGCTGTTTCCCACGCCCCGCGCTGGGTGATGTACTGCGCGTCCAGGAAGCCGCGTACCACTTCCTGCTTGGACCGAATAAACTCTTCCGGCGTTGAAACTTCAACAATATTTCCCTCGTGGAGCATGGCGATCCGCGTCCCGATGGCGAGGGCGCTATGGAGGTCGTGGGTCACCACCACGCTGGTGACGCCCAGCTCGCGGCGCAGGTTGTCGATCAGCTGGTCGATCGTGCGGGAGGTGACGGGGTCCAGCCCGGAGGTCGGCTCGTCGTACAGGATGATCTCGGGCTGCATGACGATGGCCCGCGCCAGGCCGACGCGCTTGCGCATGCCGCCCGAGAGGTCGGACGGGAACTTCTCCATGATGTCCTCGAGGTTGACCAGGCGCAGCTTCTCCTCGACCAGGCGGTCGATCTCGTCCTCGCCCAGGCGGGTATGCTCGCGAAGCGGAAGGGCGACATTGTCGCCGACGTTCAGCCACTGCAGCAGGGCCGCGCCCTGGAACAGCACGCCGAAGCGCGAGCGGATCCGCTCGAGTTCGGCCCCGCGGGCCTCGCTGACCACGTCGTCGCCGACCCACACCCGGCCGCTGTCGGGGGTCAGCAGGCGCACCATGTGCTTGAGCGTCACGCTCTTGCCGGCGCCGGAGGAGCCGACGATGACGAAGGTCTCGCCCTTCTCGATCTCGAAATCCACGGCGTCGAGCACCAGCCGCCCGCCCAGCCGCCGCGTGACTTTTTCGAACCGGATCATGAGTAGAACAGCCTCGTCACCATGTAGCCCACCACCAGGATCGTCAGGAACGAAATGATCACCGTCTTGCGCGTGGAGCGGCCCACGCCCACGGCGCCCTCCGAGGTGGAGAACCCCTGGTGGCAGGCGACGGTCGTGATGATGACGCCGAACAGGACGGCCTTGAACAGCCCGACGTACAGGTCCTTGTTCTCCGCGTAGCGCGTCGCGTTGTCGAAGTAGGCGGTCAGGGACACGCCGAGCTGGGTCGTTCCGACGATCGCGCCGCCGACGATGCCGAGGATGTTCGTGTAGACCGTCAGGATCGGCATCATCACGACCAGCGCGATCAGGCGCGGCGTGACGAGGAACTTCACCGGGTTGATGGACATCAGTTCCAGGGCGTCGATCTCCTCCGAGACCGCCATCGTGCCGATCTGGGCGGCGATGGCGGACCCGACGCTGGCGGCGATGATCAGGCCGGTCATGAACGGGCCCATCTCGCGCATCATGACCACGGCGACGGCGGTGCCGATGTTGACCTCCTGGCCGAACCGGCGCAGTTCGAGGCCGGTCTGCAGGGCGAGGATCATCCCGGTGAACATGGCGACCACGGTGATGACGCCGAGGCTCTTGATGCCGGTGACGAACATCTGGAAGAGGACCTCGTGCCGGACGCGCTTGGCGAAGGCGAACCGGAGGCAGAGGATCCCCTCCCCGAGCATCACCAGCGAGCGGCCGGCGTTGCGAAGGGTCAGCAGGATGCGCCGGCCGATGTGCGCGAAAAAGTTGATCGGCGGCTCGAAATACTCTGGCTCTCGATGGATTATGGCTCTTTCTCCATGCCGCCCCAGCGCAGGATCCACAATGCGCGGTACGACGTTCCGCCGGCGTCCCGCCGGCGGCCGAACAGGCCTTTCAGCACGTTCCACTCCCGGGCGCCGCCCTCGCGGTCGTCCCGCCGCCACTCCCAGAACGGGAAGAGGGACACGTGACGCCGCTCCGCGCCGCGGACCCGGTCGCGCGCGAGGCCCCATAATACTTCGGTGTCCGCGTTTTCGCCAACCTTCGTCCACGTGAAGAGCGTCCAGAAGGGCGCCCAGTTCCGCTCCACGGGGCCGGTGTTCCAGAGCGGCCACAGTTCGAGCAGGCGCAGGCGCCGGGCCGGCCCCTCCTGCCGGTAGGAGACCAGCGGCCAGACCCGGTGGTGGCGCATTACCGCGCGGGCGCGTCCCCCATCCGCGGGCCGGGAAAGGTCCACCTGCGAATAGACGAACGGCTGGGCCCAGAACTTGCGGCGCACGGTCGCCCCGCGGTCCACCCGCTCGGAACGGAAGATCGGCCAGAGGAAGAACGACGAGCGGAGGCCGGCCATGGTGCGGCGGCCCCAGATGGGCCAGAAGTAGAGCCGTTCGATCTGGCCCGCGCTGTGCTGGAAAAAAGGCCACGGCGCATAGGAGTAGTTCATCCGCTCGCCGGCCGAAAAACGGAAGAACGGCGGGAGAAACAGCCAGGCCTCCTGGTCGGGCATCTTGAAATGGCCCCAGAGCGGGAAGACGATGTACCCGCGGCCCTGGGCATCGGGATAGGTATAGCGCGCCCAGGTGTAGAACGGCCAGCCCACGAAGCCCTTCTCGTAGCGGGCGCGGTGCCGGGCGTAGCCGTAGAACGGGAACACCCGGAACCGCGAGATGCCCTTGCCCTTGGTGCGCGAGTAGACGGGCCAGAGCACATTGTGCGTCCGGACGCTGTTGATCGAGGAGTAGCTCCAAAGCGGGAAGAGGAAGAAGTCCATTTCGTCCTGGCCCAGGAACTCGTGGATGCTGCCGGCGAGCGGGAACAACGCCCGGTATCCTTGCCCTTTCCTGTCGCGGCCCTGGAAATACAACGGCAGGATCATGAACCGGTACCGGGCTGCTTCGACGTTGAACCGCTTGTAGTAGGCCAGGAGCACGCGGGTGTCGAACTCGGCCAGGAACCGGCGGATGGTGGCTATCGGCCAGACCATCTCGGTGAATCGGCGATCCTCCCTTGCGTTCACGCCATGGCAGAAGAGCGGCCGGACGGCCGAAAAAAGCGCCCCGTCCGGGGCGCGGGCCCGCTCGAAGACGGGCCCCAGCCCCCGGGTGCGCAGGTCGCCGCCGGCGTCCTCGAGGCGGCTGGCCAGGAAGCCCCAGTCGTATTCCCCGCCGTCAAAGGCGCGGGCGCTCCCTGCGGCCAGGCCGGCCAGGAGTATCGCGGCATACGCCCTCATGACGGCCCGGTTCACCGCCGGAACACTTCCGTGCGGAAGAAATCGACGAGCGCCTGCTTGCGTTCCCGCTCGCGGGCCTGGCAGGGGATCAAGTCGTCGGGCCGCCAGTGCAGCAGGGACATCTCGTACTCCATGGCGCCGCCCCAGGCATTGTAGAGATACCAGGCGTACATCATGCCGAAGAGGAGCCCGGGCGGCAGGAATCCCTCGTCGCCGTTGACCGTGATGCACCAGTCTCCTTGCTCGTGCGGGCAGGGATTCATCCGCGCAAGGCGGAGGTAGGCCTCCAGTTGGGCCGGGTTCAAACAGGAGCACCGGCGGGCGGGCGGCAATAGACGGATGGAAAAGCATCGCGCGGCATGGGAGGCCAGGCTGATGTTCTTCGACCAGGTGCGCCCCGCGATGTAGCGTCCCAGCACGGCCTCCCCGAGCGCGATGACCAGGTCCTCGCGAAGGCGGTCCGGCCGGCGCAACAGGCTCGCGTGCAGTTTGATGGTGAGATCGTCGGGATCGAAATAGCCCAGCACGCTGTCCCAGTCCCCGCTGCGATGCCAGCGGGAGGCCGGCACCACGCGCACGGCACGGAAAATGCGCAGGTGCTCGGGCAGGATGTCCCGGTTCCGCCACGCGAGATCGAGCAGGATATCGCGCAACCCGGCGGGCTCGAACCGCTTGGCGTGCAGTTGGCGGCGCAGGGTCTGCATGTAGCGGCACGGGATCGGGGGGCGGCGCCGCGGAACGGGAATCTCCGCCGGCACGCGACGAGGCTTCCGCCCGGGCACCAGCCAGGCCGCCGGCATATGGCCGTCCGCGACGAGCAGGGCGCGGATCGCCAACGCGAATTTTTCCGGGTCGTGCTGCACCGCGTTGGTATAGGGGCTCCGGTCCACCGTGAAGAGCATGGACTCGACCGGGACGAAGCCCATGGCCTCAACCCGGGCGCGGTCCAGGTGGATGGGCTTCTTCCCCTCGAGGGCGTAGTTGCGCAGGATATCGCCCGGCAGATGTTCCAGGTTGGAGGCCAGCACGACGTCGAACAGGCCGCGCGCGCCGCCCGGCACGTTGCGGTCGTACGCCTCGAGCAGCTCGGACACGAGGAACCCGGAGTGCGCGTTGTGCGGGGAGATGTCCGTCTCCCCCTCCTGCACCCAGAAGTTCGCGCCGAGCACCTTGAGCGCGCGGCGGTTCGCGCGGATGGCCTCCGGGATGCCGGGGACCTGCAACAGCGCGATGTTGCTCGAGTACAGGCTCCCGGGCGCCGTGATGATGACGTCCGCCTCGCGCAGCTTCCGAAGGATGACGGCGGGCACTTCGGGCGGCGCGGAGAAATCCGCCCGCATCCAGTCGATGGGAAACCCGCGCCGCGCGTGGGAGGACTTGTGCTGGCCGGTCACCTCGACCCCGTGGGCATAGCGGAACACCAGTTCGCCGGGCGTGGCCGTCGCGCCGTGCACGTGCCCCGCGGGGGAGCCGATCAGCCGGGCGAGGCGGTCCACCCCGGCACGCAGCGCCCGGGCCCCCGGCGCCGCGGTGGACCGGCCGCCGGCGGCCTGGAAAATCGCCGCCGTCAGGAGCAGGTTGCCCAGGCAATGCTTGCCGGCCGCCAGCGCCGGCCCGCCGCCTCCCGGAGCAATGTATGCGCCCAGCCCGCGCAAGCCGGCCGCCAGCGCCGGCGGGCAGACCCCGCGCAGCCCCGGCGCCAGGAGACACAACGGATCGCGAAGAATTCGATCCGCGTGCTCGCCTTCACGGAATCGATGGTTGAACACCTGTTGGATCAGGCTGACCACGGGCAGCACTTCGCTGTCCGTCAGAGAGTACGCGCGCTGGAGCAATTCCCGGCGAATGAAAGACAGCAGGGACTTGCGAATGTCGCCGATGCCGACCATGGGCAGGCGGCGGACCAGCCGACCCGTCGAGCCGCCGTCGTCGGTCGTGCACACCACCACGTCCAGGTTGGGAAAGACCTGCTTGAGCCCGACAAACGGGCGCCCGGCCCAGTCCGGCATGCCGGAGTTCCCGCCGACCACCGTGGACATCCCCGTGCCGCCGCCCAGGATCACCACGCGGCTGTCCTGCCCGTCGAAATGAAATACCTTCCCGGCGAGGTCGCGGACGCCCTCGGGCAGCCCCTGGTCGGGCTCGCGCCCGCTCAACACGTAATCCAGAAGGGGCTCCACGGGCGGCCGCGGCGCGGCGGACCGGACCGCCGGACGCCGGTGCAGTGCTCTCGAGGAATGGCTCTTCATCGGTGGGGTTCATGGTACCGCATGAGGTCCGCGGGATGAAGTTTTTTTCTCCGCGCGCGGCGGTTACACCCAGCTCTTGAGCGAAGCTTGGAGGCGCCGCGCCCCCGCGGCGCATCGAGCGGGACGAGGGCGTCCCGCCTCCACTTTACCCCTTGGTGTGTTTTCCTCCAGTTCGCCAAAGATTCGGGCGGTTACACGGTCTCCCATGAGTTCCGACAGACGCAGGCCGGCCCGCCGATCCGCGGGCGCGGGCCGCCCGCGCGACGGAGCGCGCGGACCACCTGTTTCTTTCGAAATCCCGGCGAGAGACGGCCTGGGCTCCGAAAAAACACACACGCGCGGGGGGCGGCCATACTTTGCAAAGTATGGCCGCGGGTTTTCAGGCGACGGGCCGGGGGCGGCGCATTGAATTCAAACAGGACCGCGCACGCCCGGCGGCCTACTGGATCGGGATGAAGACTTCCGTCAGGAGGTCCTTCGGGGGCGTCTGGTCCGGGCTGTTCAGGTACTTCTCGAAGCACGGCGCGTTGCGCAACTGGTGCCCGCTCGACGGCAGCCACTGGCCGAAAATCCCGCGGTACAGGGCCTTCAGCCCGTCGTACGGGCCCTTGAGCGTGAACACGGCATACCGCCCGCCGGCAATGGCCTGCACCCCGACCTCGCCCTCGGGCTTCACGTCGCGGTCAACCGTGATGCACGCGTCGTAGCGGAGCTTGTCCTCGGCGGTGATGTCCGGGTCGTCGTAGCTGATGCCGATGAACTCCGCGTTGCACCCGGCGAGGCCGCGCGGGAAGACAAACCCGCAGACGGCACCCCACGCCTCGCCCGCGGACTTGTCATAGCGCCCCACCCGCCGCACGAATACGACCTTCCGCTCCTTGCACGTTTCGATCCGGTGTTCCATCTTCTTCTCCCTGGGTTGAGGGGCCGCCCGCGGCGCGGCCGAGGGCGGTCCGGGTTTCTTCATTCGCCGGAAACCGACCGGGCTCCGGCCGAAATGCTGCCGGAACGCGCGCGTGAAGGCCGAGGGCGTCTCGTAGCCGGCCTCGAGGGCGATCACCGTCACCGGCTCCCGCGTATGCCGGAGCCGGGCGGCCGCCCGCTCGATCCTCAACCGCCGCTGGTGCTGGCCGGGGGTCTCCCCGACGAACGCCGTAAACAGGCGGTGGAAGTGAAAGGGCGAGAAGCACGCCACGCGGGCCAGGCCGTCCAGCGACAGCGATTCGTCCACGTGCCGCTGCAGGTGCTGAAGCACGCGCTGGATCCGTTCCTGGTAGTCGCGTTCCGTGCCGGGCCGGGGTCGCGCGCCGTTCCTGGATTTCATCATCATGGCCGCACCCTATCCTTGTTCGCGGTCGCGCGCTTTCCCGATCTTGCGGATTGGCGCCCTGCCATCAAGGCGCTTCGCAGAAGCGCCACTACAACAAGCCGGCCCCTGCTGTAGCGGCGGCTCTATGAGCCGCTTCCATCAGGGCGCTTCGCAGAAGCGCCACTACAGTCCTTCCACAGAATAAACAGCGCCGCCGACGCCAGCGCGCAGGCGGCGCCGTAGAAGAACGGCGCGGACGGGCTCACGTTCGACCACAGCCACCCGGCGGCCGCGCTGGCCGCGAAGGCCAGCAGGCCGGTGACGGAATGCATGAGCCCCATCGCCGTGCCGCGGTTCTCCGGGACGGACAGGTCCGCCACCTGCGCCTTGGCCACGCCCTCCATGGCCGCGGCATAGAAACCGTAGAGCGCAAAAAGAACCCAGATTGCCGCCGGGGCGGGATCGAGCGCGAACCCGAGATAGACCAGCGTGAATACCGCGAGCCCGCCGGTCATCACCGCGCGGCGGCCGAACCGGTCCGAGAGCCAGCCGGCGGGCGTCGAGGCGAGGGCGTAGACGGCGTTGTAGAACACGTAGACCCACAGCATGCCCGACGCGCCCAGGCCCGCCTCCTTCGCGCGCAGGAGGAGAAACACGTCGCTGCTGTTGCCGAGGGCGAAGACCCCGTAGATCGCGACGAATTTCTTCAGGCCGGCGGACAGCGGCGGACGCGGGCCGGCCGGCACCGCCGACTTCGGGCACGGCTCGCCGTCTCCCGCGCGAACGAGGGCCAGCGCCAGCACGCCCAGCGCGGCCGGGATGAAGGCGATCACGAACATGGCCCGGTAGCCGACCTGCCACACGGCCAGGAAAAGCAGCGCGAGCAGCGGACCCGCCACGGCGCCGGCCGTATCCATGGCGCGGTGCAGGCCGAACGCCTTGCCGCGCTGCCCCGGATCGCACGAGGCGGCGATCAGGGCGTCGCGCGGCGAGGTCCGCATCCCCTTCCCCGTCCGGTCCACCAGCCGGGCCAGCAGGACCACGGGCCACGCGCCGGCGAGCGCCATCAGGGGCTTGCTGACCGCGGAGAGCCCGTAGCCCCAGACGACGAACGGCTTCCGCCGCGCGGCCCGGTCCGAGATCCAGCCGAAGAGCATTTTCAGCAGGCTGGCCGCGCCCTCCGCGGCGCCCTCGATCAGGCCCACGACCGTCATCGGCGCGCCGAGCACCGCGGTCAGGAACAGCGGGATCACGGGGTAGAGCATCTCGCTGCTGATATCGGTCAGCAGGCTGACGACGCCCAGGACGATCACGTTGCGCCCGAGCCCGGCCAGCAGGCCGCGCGAGGATGTGCTGCCGAAAGAAGCCATGGGGACATCTTACCCGGGCCCGCGCGGCGGGACAATCCCGCGCTCCGTTGCGTTCAGCCCACGCCCGCCGTATAGTGAGGCGGTCCTCATGACCGATCACTTGAACATCGTGATGACGGGCGCCTCGGGGCTCATCGGGTCCACGCTGCGGCCGGTGCTGCAGGCGGACGGGCATACTCTCATCCCCCTACCCCGCGTCTCCAAACGCGCCGGCCCGCCGGCCGCGCGGGCTTGGGATCCGGAGAAAGGCGCCTTTCCGTCCGAAGCGCTGGAAGGCGCGGACGCCGTGATTCACCTGGCGGGCGAGAGCATCGCCGCGCTGCGGTGGACGGCGGCCAAGAAGGATCGCATCCGGAACAGCCGCGTCACGGGCACCCGGCAGCTCTGCGAAGCCTTCGCGCGGCTCCCGCGCCCGCCGCGCGTCCTGGTCGCGGCGTCGGCCATCGGGTACTACGGCGACCGGGGCGACGAGATCCTGGACGAGGACAGCGCGCCGGGGAGCGGCTTCTTCCCGGACCTCTGCCGCGACTGGGAGGCCGCGACGCGGCCGGCCACGGAGGCCGGAATCCGCGTGGTGAACCTGCGGTTCGGCGTCGTGCTCGCGCGCGCGGGCGGGGCGTTGCCGCGCATGCTGCCGCCGTTCCGGCTGGGCCTCGGCGGCCCGCTCGGCGGGGGCCGGCAGTTCATGAGCTGGATCGCCCTCGACGACGCCGTCGGCGCGATCCGGCACGCGCTGCGGGACGAGACCCTGCGCGGGCCGGTCAACGCGGTCAGCCCGCAGCCGGTCACGAACCGCGACTTCGCGCGGACGCTGGGCGGTATTTTGCATCGTCCGACCTTTTTCCGCGTCCCGGCTTTCGTCCTGAAGCTGGTCTTGGGCGAGATGGCGGGGCCGCTGCTGCTGGCGAGCGCCCGGGTCGCGCCGCGGAAGCTGGAGGCCGCCGGCTTCGCGTTCCGGTTCCCGGCCCTCGCCGGCGCGCTGCGGCAGGCGCTGGCCGCCCCCGCCTGATTATTTCCAATGTTTGGAAAAATCGGCTCGCAAGTTTTCCAATGTTTGGAAAAATAGGCGCGGTTTTTTCCAAACATTGGAAAACCCATGAGCCGCCAGAAAAAGGACCGTCCTCCGCCGCCCGTCCTGATGCCCGAGGAACGGTTTCATCACCGGGCCCCGCCGGGCGCCGCGCCGGGGACGCTGGTCGTGGATCCGCGCGCGCCGAAACCGGCCATCACGGTCATCGCGTACGGGCCGGACGGATTCACGGAAGACCATCCGCAGGATATCGATGCCCTGCGCGCGCTGCTGAACCGGCGGCCGGTGACCTGGATCAACGTGGACGGCCTGGGCGACGCGGACACGCTGAAGGCGCTGGGCGAGCTTTTTCACATCCACCCGCTGGCGCTGGAGGATGTGATCAACGTGCACCAGCGGGCGAAGGTGGAGCCCTACCGGGACAACCAGTTCATCGTGGCGCGGATGGTGGAGTTCCGCGAGGACGTGCTGACCGAGCAGATCAGCCTTTTCCTCGGCCCCGACTACGTCGTTACTTTCCAGGAGAAGGCCGGCGACTGCTTCGACCCGGTGCGCGAGCGAATCCGCAAGTCCGGCCATCGCATCCGTTCCGCGGGCGCCGACTTCCTGTGCTATGCCCTGCTGGACGCCGTGGTGGACGCCTGCTACCCCATCCTGGAGCGGTTCGGCGACCGGCTGGACGCGCTGCAGGAGGAGGTGCTCTCGAAGCCCGC
Organism: Kiritimatiellia bacterium; assembly: GCA_018001225.1. Taxonomy (NCBI): domain Bacteria; kingdom Pseudomonadati; phylum Kiritimatiellota; class Kiritimatiellia; species Kiritimatiellia bacterium. Next base: position 33,519 of record JAGNIJ010000032.1, read on the forward strand.
GCGCGCGACGGTGACGCTGGTGCACAACGCCAAGCGGGACCTCCGCACGCTGCGCCGGGCCATCTGGCCACTGCGGGAGATGTTCAACGCCCTGTACCGCGACTCCCTGCCGATGATCGCGCCGGACACGCGGCTCTACTTCCGGGACTGCTACGATCACACGATCCAGATCATCGACCTGGTCGAGACCTACCGGGAGACGGCGTCGGACCTGACGGACGTGTACCTCTCCAGCGTCAGCCACCGGATGAACGAGGTGATGAAGGTGCTGACGATCATCGCGACGATCTTCATCCCGCTGACGTTCATCGCGGGGATCTACGGCATGAACTTCAACCCCGAGTCCTCGCCGTGGAACATGCCGGAACTGAACTGGAAACTGGGCTACCCGTTCGCGCTCGGGCTGATGGCCCTGACGGTGCTGGTGATGCTCGCCTTTTTCCGCAGGAAGGGCTGGCTGGGCGCCGACCGGTAGCTCCAGAGACCGCGCGACGGAACCTTATTCCCAAGCGTAGACGTGTTCCTGGTTCGTCTGCAGCGGCTCGGCCGGCTGACCGTTCGGGCCGACCTTCTTGAAAACGGACTGCTTGCCGGTGGAGACGCTTTCGAAGGTGATCCGCGTACCCGACCGGGTGTCCGCGGGATTGGCCGCGGGCGGCACATGGGCCATAGCCTGGCGGCGCCGCCGGGTATTCATCCAGGCGGCGATCGCAAACACCACGCTCAAGATCGTGGCGATGACACCGGTTAGTGTAAGGGGTGAGTCAAACATACAACTCTACTCCATTTTCTAGAAAATGAATCTACCCCCTTCCCCGCGGAAAGTAAATCAATTTTTTTTCGTCAAAATGGGGTTCAAGCGAACCCGGCGCCGGCCACATCCTGGGCGGCCTGGGCCACGATTTCCGGGGTAATTTGCCGCACGCGGGCCGCGCTGCCCAGCATGAGGGCGATGTCGGCGACGTTGTTGAGCACCCGGGGCAGGCCGTGGGTGACCGTGTACATGGCACGCATGGCGTCCAGATCGAAGATCCACAAATCGCCCCCGGCCACGCGGATGCGATTCTGGATGTACTCAATCGTCTGGTCCTCGTTCAGGGGCTGGAGGCACCAGGTCAGTTGAAGACGCTGCAGGAGCGACTCGTCGGCTTTGCGAAGCTGGTCTAGCTCCACGTAGCCGGCGAGGATGATGGTGAAGGCGGGGCTCAAGGGTTGGTTCTCGCGGCCGGCCAGGGTCAGGTTGGTCAGCAGGTGCAGGAAATGATAGGTCTCCGGGTCGGCCATCATCTGCGCCTCGTCCAGCGCCAGCACCACGTGGCCGAGGGAGGGCATTTCCTCGTTGAGCAGGCGGATGGCCTCGAGGGGATCGGGCGGCGCGTCGGGGACGCGGCGGCAGCCGATCTGGCGGAGGATCTGCTGGGCGAAGAGCGGCACGGGGCCCGGGACATAGTCCAGCGCGACGAACCGCGACTGGCTCTCGTTATGCACCTGGGTGGCCAGCAGCCGCAGGATCATGGACTTCCCGACGCCGTAGGCGCCGGTCAGCACGCCGCCGAGCTTGCGATTGAGGGCGAGGTAGGTCAGCCGGGCCAATCCCTCGCGGTGCTGGTCGGACAGGTACGCGAAGCGAGTATCGGCCACATTCTGGAACGGCTCTTCCTTGAGATTCCAGTAGGTTATGTACACTCGTTTCTACGCTTTCAACGGCCGGGCGGCTCGCCTTGGCCGCCGGGCCCCCTCGGGATTTCGTCCGTGCGCAGTCCGGGCATCACGCTGGAAAAATTGATCCGAGGACCGGACGGCGCCTCCCCGCCGGCCGGCATCGAGGGCCGGGAGGGCGTCATTTTCCGGGCAGCGGCGGCCGGTCCCGCGGCGGGCGCCGCGGGGGGCGGCGGTTCCGCCGACAACTCGGTCAACCCGAGGCCGTTGACGATGTCATATTCGATCGGCGGGCCGGGTTTCTTTTCTCCAAGGTACTTGGTGACCTGGAAGAGCAGGCGGTCGCTCTTCTCGGAGGGATTCAGGTAGATGCAGATGGGAATGATCTCCTCCAGGATCTTGCGAAGGCGATGGGCCATGGCCGAAACCGGCTTGGGCAGGGTCATGAGCGTGGTCGTACCGAGGCGGTCGAACGCCCGGGCGAAGGAGAGCGCGTACTGCCCGAGATGCTCGACGTCCTGGATGGCGACCCACGGCACGATGGTGTCGATGACGACCCGGCGGATGGAGTGGGTCTCGATGACTTCCTTCAACTGGTTGAAGCCGTCGGCCGGCAGGTTCACCGCGTCCGTGCGGTCCATGCCGAACACGAAGTCGCTGTATTCGAGCAGGATGAGGTTCTCCGCTTCCACGGCGTTGCTGATGGGGAGGCCCAGCGAGTCGGCGCAGATGGTCAGGTCGGCGGCCTGCCGGGTGGACAGCATCAGGCAACGCTCGTCCTGCTGCAGCCCCTGACGGAGGAACTGGAAGGCCATCACGGTCTTGCCGGTGTTGGTCCGCCCGGTCACGAGCGTGGACCGTCCCTGGTACACGCCTCCGTAGGCGGCATCGAAAAACGGCACTCCCAGTGGCGTTTTAGCGATCATTGCACCTGACCCGAGGCGACCTCGCCGCTCCCCAGGAGTCTCTTCAGCACGGCGCTCACAAACGAGAGCTCGAAGGGCTTGGTAAGGAAATCCTTGATGCCGAGCTGCTCGCACTCGGAGAGCCGCTCGTCGGTGGGAAAGCCGCTGGCCACGATGATCGGGCACTGGGGGCGGGCCTTGCGCAGGGCGCGCACGAGGTCCATCCCGCTCACCGAGCCGGCCATTTCCAGGTCGGTCACGATCACCTGCACGGTCGGGTTCCTGGCCTGTTCGCAGCCCGCGGTGCCGTCGGCCGCCAGGACCACCTGGTGTCCGAGCTTTTGAAAGAGGCGGTTCAGGTAGTTGCGCACCTGCTCGTCATCGTCGATCACGAGAATCTTGGCCATAGACTCCTCCATCCTCCCGCCGCTCGCCCGCCGCGGCGCGCACAGTAATCTTTTCCATCCGATATCCTATCCATCGCGGGAAGCTTGACAAGAAATAACTTCCGGGCGCGCGCGGTATCCGGCGGCGGGGCCGGGTCTTGGGCCCGCCGGCGGGCGGGGCCGCCGCCCGTTTTTCGGCTGGCGTTGGATTCGCGTTTGCCGCACTATGCGAAGCAGCGGGCGAGGAAGACGAGGTACCCTGTGAGCGCGAGGGATCCGGACCATAATTTGCGCGGGCTGCTGAAGACCGACGAGAAGACCCCGCTCCCGGTCGCTCCCCAAAAGATTGCGCTGCTGAAGTCCACGTACCGGCAGAGCTGGTTTTACTTCCTGCTGCTGATCTGCATGGCGGTCGCCTGGGCCTTCCCGCTGCGCATCGCCCTGCTGCGGCTGCTGGCCTTCCGCCCGACGCACCAGGGCGTCCGGGACCGGCACGAGTTTGTCGCCATCGCCTACGAATCCATTTCCGAGCGCCCGCGGGACGTGTCGCCGCTGCAATTCAAGGACCATCTGGCGGCCCTGCGGAAGGCCGGGTACATCCCGATCAGCCTGGCGGACGTGCGGGCCCTGTACCAGGAGGGCAAACCCCTGCCGCGCAAGGCGATCCTGATGACGTTCGACCAGTCGCGCAAGGCGGCCTACTTCGAGGCGCGCGGGCCGCTCCAGCGGGCCGGCTGGACCGCGGTGGCCTTCCTGTGGACGGCGCCGATCGTGGACGAGGATCCGGCGAGCCTGCGGTGGCCCTACATCCGGACCATGCTGCAGGGCGGCGGCTGGGAAATCGGGGTCCAGGGCCACCGGAGCTATTCCCGCATCACGGCGGACAGCGCCGGGACCCGGCGGAATTTCATGGCGGCGCCCCGCTGGATCGCCGAAGAGACCCGCTATGAAAGCCCGGCCGAGTTCAGCGCGCGGCTGATCGCGGACCACGAGGCGGCGCTGGCGTTCATCCAGGAAAACCTGCCGGGCAAGCCGTTCGCCTACGCGTTCCCCTACGGCGATTTCGGGCAGTTCGACCAGCGCGCGGTCCTGTCCCGCCGGCTGAACATGGACCTCGTGGGCCGCTACTACGACCTGGGCTTCGTCCTCGGCAACACGGCGCTGAACACGAAGGACAGCGACCCGCGGCGCCTTCGGCGGCTGCTGGTCAACCCGCGGTGGAGCACGGAAGAGCTGGTGGCGCGGCTGGAGAACGCCTGGCCCCATCCGCAGGGCTACTCGCGCCAGGCCCTTCTCTCCACCCCCGCCGCGTGGGTGGTGGACTGGGGCCGGGTCGGCATGGGCCCGGACTTCGTGCGCTTCACCGCGCGGACGAACACGACGGGGGCCAAGGTCTGGCTGAACGGCAGCGACACGTTCCGGGATTTCCACGCCCGGCTCAAGGCGAGGGTCGAGCACGGCCAGTTCGGCCTGTTCATGCGGGCCACGCCGGACGGCGAGGAGCACGTCTACCTGGGGCTCGGCGACGAGGGCAAGGTCTGGCTGCGCCAGAAGCACGCGGGCATGAAGCCGTTCACGCTGGCCTCGGCCAATTACACGCCCGACGCCGAGGGGTTCGTGGAGCTCGAGGTCTTCATCCGCGACCGGCTTTTTTACGCGCAGGTCAACGGGCAGCCGCTGTTCCAGAACATCATCAACACCCGCGGCGTCGTGCGCGCGGGCATGATCGGCTGCAGCGTCTGGCACCCGGATATCGGGACGGCCCTGGCCGAGGTGGTGGATTTCGACCTCGAGCCGTTCCGCCCGAGCGTCCTGACCTGGGAGCCGACGCTCGGTCACTCGCTGGACCTGGCCTACTGGCTGCGCGGGGAGGCCTACCGGTATAGCCACCTGGCCGCGCCGTGGATGGTCGTCTCGACGCACGGGCTGCAGGAGCAACCCCGCTGGGACCCCCGGCTGTTTTCGTCGTTCGCGTCGATTTACCGTATGCAATTCACCCCCGAGGTGCGGCTGGACAGCTTCGAGGCGCTCGCGACCCTGTCGCCGAGGACGCTGGCGGAAGAAGCCCGCAACATCCGGGCCAACGGGGTGGTACTGAACCTGGGGGGCACCATGCGCGGAATGATCCTCTCGCAGCTCACCTCGTGGTTGAAGGAGGCCAGCCGGGTGCTGGCGGCCAGCGGCTTGAGCATGCTGGTGCAACTGCCGCCCGTGCTGGAGCAGCCTTCGACCCTCCCGAGCGTGATGGAGGCCGTGCCCGGCGCGCAGATCGTCACGACGGAGGACGCCACCGTGTCGGCCGCCGCGGAAGTCGCCTCGACCAATACGCCGCCCGTGCTGAAGCAGGAGACCGCCCCCCTGCCCTACCGCGATCTCGAGCTCACCCTCTACTACGAGCTCTCCGGCCTGACCCAGCCCGACGAAACCTGGAGCACGGAGATGCACGCGGAATGGCTCCGCCAGGAAGGGCGCGCCGCGTTCCGGATCGGGGATTTCCAGAAGGCGCGCGAGATCTGGACGCACTGGAAGGAGCTGGAACCCAACAACGAGGAACCGGTCTCGCTGATCGGCGACGTGTTCCTGCGCGAGGGCAACATCGAGACCGCGATGGAGTACTACCGGCAGAGCCTCGACCTCAACCCGGGGCAGATCGGGCTGGTGATCCGCATGGCCCGCATCCTCGGCGTCAACGCGAACAAGCCGGAAGAGGCCATGCAGTTGCTGAACCGCTACGCGCGGATCTTCCCCAATCATCCGGACATCGCCCTGGCGCAGGCCGAGTGGCTGATCCGGCAGCGGCGCGAGGAGGAGGCCACGGCCCTGGTCCGCAAGGTGGTGGAGTTGTTCCCCGAGAACCTGCGCGCCCGCACCATGCTCCATCCGCTGCTGAAGGACGCGCGGAAGCAGTACGAGAACCTCAAGAAGATCGTCGAGGTCGGGTCCCAGACCGGGCTGGAGCAGCAGCTGGCCCGGGCCATCCAGGAGCAGGATCTCTTCACCCTGCCGGAATCCTGGCTGCTGATGGACTTCCTCGAGCGCATGGCGGTCGAGGCCCCCGAGGAGCAGCGGGAGCTGTACACGGCGCTGCTGCCCCGCGACCAGAAGGCCTTCGACGATTTCCGCTCCGGGCGCCTGTCGGCCGAGTGGATCAGCTCGGTGAACTACGAGGAAGACCAGGCGGGCAGCATGCTGCTGGCGGCGGACCCGGCCAAGACGGAGGCCTACCTGCGCCTGGTCCGGTCGGACAGCCTGCTCAACGGCTTCGTCGAGGCGCTGGTGGAGGAGCCCCGGGGCTATCTCTGGCTGTACGCGCGGCGCGGGGCCGGCAGCATGGTGCGCTTCGGCTTCGACCAGTCGGGGCAGCTGTACCTGCAGGTCTGGCGCGGGGGACAGATCCTGGCCCGCAACACCCGCTACTGGGTGAAGCCCGACCGGCCGATCCGGCTGCGCCTGGAGATCCGGGGCGACGGGGCGCTGGGGTTCGTGGACGGCCAGGCCGCCTTTGGCGCGCCGCTGTCGATCCCGCGCAACATGGGCCTGGGCTGGTGGGGCCTGGCCCCGTGGGCCCCGCAGTTCGGCCAGGCCCAGGTGCTGATCCGCGAGGTCAGCGGCGGCCCGCTCCCCGTCCAGATCGGGTGGTTCCAGGGCCGGGGCGAGAGCGTCACGGACGAGGACATCCTGGCGCGCCTGAAACCGCACATCCAGCAGATCTCGGCCGTGACGCCGCCGTGGTTCTTCCACGACACGGACGGCGAGGTGAAGAAACGGGGCGAGGGCGACTTCCCCGACGTGCGCATCTTCTCGCGCTACCACCAGGTGCGGCTGCTGCCCGCGGTCCAGGACGTTTCGCTGCGCACGCTCGACGTGGCCAAGCTCGTGCCGCTGGCGGAGACCAACCGGGTGGACGGCTTCACGCTCATGGTGCCCCGCATGCCTCCCGCGGAATGGTTCGAGAGCGCCGAGAAGGCGCTGCTGGGGACCTCGCTGACGATCCTCGTCGCCCACCTGGACCTGGACAAGAAGACCGCCGAGCTCCGCGAGGTGGCGCCGTACGTCGGGCTGTTCCCGGGGGCGCGCGCGACGCACACGCTGCCGATGATCGTGCCGGAGACCCATCCGCCCGATGCGCCGCCCAAGCCCCAGGATGACCGCTCGCCCAGCGCGGTGCTGATCCTCTGACGCCATGCCCGCGACCTCCAGCCCGCCCGGGCCGCCCGCCCCGGCGCACGCGCCCAAGACCGGCCACCGGTGCCACTGCGAGGACTGCTTCTTGAGCGTGTACGTGCTCGACGCGGCCCGCCCGACGGTGTGCCCCTTCTGCCAGCGCCGCATGAAACAGGAATCGTTTCCCCCGCGGCCGCCGGCGGAGAACAAGGCCGAACACAACTTCGAGGAGCGCCTCCGGCGCCTGTATCACCCGCCGCCCCGCGTCTCGATGGTGCTCATGGCCGCCGGGGGCATCCTGCTGCTGACCATGGTCATCTACCTGCAGCTGATCAATATCGAGCACTACTGGTACTCGCCGCTGGTCAACATCTTCAGCCTCGTGGTGGGGATTTTCATCCTCACGCGCTTTCTCTTCGCCGCGTTCTACTCCCCGCCGCCGAGCGTCGGGTTCGAACCGCCCGTGACGGTCTCCATCCCCTGCTACAACGAGGAGAAGTCCATCGCCCAGACCATCGCCCAGGTCTTCGCGCAGGACTACCCGCACTGGAAGACGGAAGTGATCGTGGTCAACGACGGGTCCCGCGACAACACGCTCGAGGAGATGCTGAAGGCCCAGGCGGCCTTTCCCCTGCTCGTCATCGTGGACTTCGAGCGCAACCGCGGCCTGGTCTACGGCATGGCGGCGGCATCCCTGATGGCCCACAGCGATTTCATCGTGTTCGTGGACTCCGACACCTTCCTGATGCCCGACGCCGTGCGCAAGGTGATCCAGGGGTTCGTGGACCCGACCGTGGGCGGCATTTCCGGGCACACGGACGTGGAGAATTCCAAGGTCAACCTGCTGACGCGGATGCAGGACGTGCGGTATTACTTCTCGTACACGATCATGAAGGCGGCGGAGAGCACGTTCGGGATGGTGAGCTGCCTGCCCGGGTGTTTCTCGGCCTACCGGCGGTCCTGCATCCTGCACGTGCTGGACGACTGGATCCACAGCACGTGCTTCGGCAAGGTCGGCAACTACGGCGACGACCGCAGCCTGACGAATTTCGTGCTGAAGGACTACCGGATCCTGTACGACAGCGAGGCCGTGGCGACCACGCTCGCGCCCGAGAACTGGAAACAGTACGTCCGGCAGCAGGCGCGCTGGATGCGCTCGTACGCGCGCGAGGTGTTCCGGGCCAGCAAGTTCATGTGGCGCAAGCACCCGATCCCGGCGCTGTCGTGGTACGTGATGATGTGGATGCCGATCGTGGAGCCCCTGATCATCCTGCAGGCCCTCGTCATCGGCCCGCTGCTGATGGGCACGGTGACCGCGCCGTACGTGGTCGGCGTGATGGCCATCACCCTGATCTGGTCGATGGAGCACCTGCGCCGCACCGGGCGAACGGACTGGTGGGCCGGGTTCTTCTTCACCTTCTCCTACGCCCTGTTCTTCAGCTGGTAGATCTACTACGCCCTGGCGACGCTGCGCCGCGCGGCCTGGGGCACCCGCGGCACCGGGGCGGGCACGGCGACGGGGGGCGGTGAGCCGTGAGCGAACGCGCCTCGAACCGCCCGCCGCCGCCCGTCCACCCGAAGTCGACGGTCCCGCCGCCGGACAGCGACGCGCGCATCCGCGCGCTGAAGGCGTCGTACCTGCAGTCCTGGCTGTACTTCTTCCTGGTCGTCAGCCTGCTGGCGGCGTGGTGGGTGCCGTTCCACATCTGGATGCTGCGGAAGGCCGCCCAGCGCGCCCAGGACCGCGGCCCGCGCGACGCGTACTCGTTCCTGGCGCTGTCCTACGCCGGCATTTCCGACCAGGAACGCGAAGTGACGCCGGACCGGTTCCGGGAGCACATCGAGGCGCTGAAGGCCCGGGGCTACGTGACCCTCACCCTCGAGGAGGCGCGCCAGCTCATCTACGAGGGAAAGCCCGTCCCGCGGGGCGCCCTCCTGCTGACCTTCGACCAGTCCCGCAAGTCCTCGTACTTCGACGCCCGCAGCGTGCTGCGGCGGGCGGGGTACCACGGCGTGATGTTCATCTGGACGCGGCCGATCCTCGAGGGCGAACCGTCGAGCCTGCGCTGGCCCTATGTCCGGCGGATGCTGCGCGTCGGCGGGTGGGAGATCGGCGCCCAGAGCCACGACGGGTTCAGCCTGGTCCCCGCCGATCCGGCCGGGACCGAAGGCCATTTCCTGACCACCCCGCAATGGCTGACGCCGGAAAACCGGTACGAGACCCTGGAGCAGTACGCCGGCCGCCTGGCCGCGGACCACCTCCAGTGCCTCGACATCATCGAGAAGCAGACGGGCACCCGGCCCCGCGCCTTCGCCTTCCCCTACGGCGATTTCGGGCAATACGACGACCGGGCCGTGCTGACCCGGCGGCTGAACCTCGACCTCGTGGGCCAGCAGTACGACCTGGGCTTCGTCCTCGGTTCCGCCGCGCTGAACACCCGCGACAGCGACCCGCGCCACCTGACCCGCCTGATGGTGCAGTCCGACTGGACCGCGGAGGAGCTGGTCCAGCGGCTGCGGCACGCCTGGCCGCGGGACGAGTACAGCCCGGAGTACCTGTTCAAGACCCCCCTCGCCTGGCTGCCGGACTGGGGCGTCTTTTCCCTCGCCGGGGGCGCGATCGAACTGGGCGCCGCCACGAACACGACCGGCGCCAAGGCCTGGATCAACGGCAGCGACACCTTGAGCGACTTCACCCTCTCGATGGAATTCTCCATTGAAAAAGGCCAGCTCGGCCTGTTCCTGCGCGGCACGGCGGACGGCGAACGGTACATCTACCTGGGGATGGACGAGCACGGCCAGTTGTGGCTGCGCCAGAAATCCGCCGGCATGCAGCCCGTGACCCTGGCCTCCCGGCAGGTGCCGAAGCTCCTGCCGGAGAAGAACCATCTGGAAGTCTCCCTGCGGGAGAGCCTGATCTTCATCCGCCTCAACGGCCAGCCCCTGTTCCTGGACGTGCTCCAGATCCACGGCAAGCCCGTGCCGGGCATGGCGGGCTTGAGCGTCTGGCATCCCGACGAGGGCGCGGCGCGCGCGCAGGTCTCCTCGCTGCACATCCGGCGGACCCGCGAGGCCGTGGTCACCTGGACCCCGACCGTGGAGGGGCAGCACCGCCTCACGGACTGGATCAGCCGCAACGGCGACCGCATCTCGCACCTCGCGCCGCCCTGGATGAGCATCGGCACGCGCGGCGTCCTGACCCAGCCCGCCTGGGACGCGCGCCTCTTCAAGGCCGTGGCGGGGATTTACCATCTCCGGTTCACGCCCGAGGTGCTGTTCGAGGACAACGCCGGGGTCGCGCGCCTCGAGCCGGAGTCGCTGGCCGGGCAGCTCGACGAGATCGGGGCCGAGGGCGTGCTGCTCGATTTCACGCGCACGGACGCCGGGCTCGCCCCCGTGGTCCTCACCGCCTGGCTCCAGAAACTTCACGCCCTGCTGGCCGAAAAGAGCCGGCTGATGATCGTCCGCCTGCCCCGCTACGTGATCCAGGACGCCGCCCTGAAGGCCCTGATGACCGTCCTGCCCAACCTGCGGGTCGCTACCTCGAGGGACCCCGCCCTGGCGGTGCCCCTCGTCCGGCTCGGCGACGCCGCGCACCGCGTGATCCAGGTCGAGGAAGCCGACCCCGAGCACGACGAGGCCCCGCTGGGCGTGTACTATCAACTGGGGCCGGGCGACAGCCAGACCCGCCGGAGCGAAACTGAAAGCCCGGCCGAAATCTGGCGGCGGCGGGGCCAGCGGGCGTTCCTGTCCGGCAGCTTCCAGCATGCCATCGAGATCTGGACCACGTGGCAGAAGGAGGAGCCCTACAACGAAGAGCCGCTGATGCTCATCGGCGACGTGTACCTGCGCCGCGGCGACATCCCGACCGCGTTGCAGTATTACCAGCGCAGCCTCGACATCAGCCCGGGGCAGATCGGGCTCGTGATCCGCATGTCGCGCCTGATGAACGGCGGCGGGGAGGGCCCGGGCAGCGCCCTCGCCCTGCTGGACCAATACGCCGCGATTTTCCCGAACGACCCGGAAATCCTCCTGGGCAAGGCCGAGTGGCTGGCGCGCCACGACCGGCACGCCGAGGCCGGCGAACTCATCCGCCGGGTCCTCGAGCAGCATCCCGACAACCTCCAGGCCCGCAGCCTCCTGCACGGCCTGCTGACCGAACCGCGCGATCGCTACGACAACCTGCGGAAGATCGTCGAGGTCGGATCCCGGCCAGGCATGGAGATGCCCCTTATCTCCGCCGTCCGCGACCAGAACCTGCTGGCCCGGCCGGAATCCTGGATCCTGATGGACCTGCTCGAGAAGCTGGCGGCCCGCGCCGGGGACGACAGCCGCGAACTCCTCCTCTCCATGCTGCCGCGGGCGCGCGCGGCGCGGGAGGATTTCCGCCACGGCGCGCTGTCGCCGGACTGGATCAGCTCCGTCGAGGTGGGGCGCGTCGGGTCCGGCCGGCTCCTGCTCGCCGCCGACCCGTTCGAGACCGAGGCCTACGTGCAACTCACCCGGTCGGAGGGCCTGCACAGCGGCTACATCGAGGCCGTCATCGACCAGCCCCGCGGGTTCTTCTGGCTGTACGCCCGGCGCAGCGCGGGCGGCATGGTGCGCTTCGGGTTCGACCAGGAAGGGCAGATCTACCTGCAGATCTGGCGCGGCGACCAGATCATCGCGAACGAAACGCAGCCCTGGACCCGGCCGGACGGCCCGCTGCGGCTGCGCCTGGAACTCCGCGGGGACGGCGCCCAGGGCTACGTGGAGGATCAGCCCATCTTCCGGACGCCGGTCTCGATCCCGATCGATCTCGGCCTCGGCTGGTGGGGCGCGGGCGCGTGGGCCGCGCAGTTCGGCGTCGCGCAGGTGACCCTCCGCGAGATCGAGGGCGGCCCGCGGCCCATCCGCCTGGCCAGCTTCCATCGCCGCGAAGAGCCCCCGGACGACGCGGCCAGCGTGGAGATGCTCAAGCCCCGCGTCCAGGACCTGTCCACCGTCGCACCCTTCTGGTACCGGCACGAGATGGACGGCACGATCCGGCGGGACGGCGACCAGGAATTCCGCAAGGTCCGGATCTTCGCCCGCTACCACCGGCTCCGGCTCCTGCCGGTGGTCCGGCTGTGCGACTGGCGCAACCTGGACCCCGCCGAGCTGGCCCGGCGGGCCACCGAGGAGGACGTGGACGGCTTCACGCTGACGATGCTGCAGCTCCCGCCCCCGGAATGGCTGGAGCGCGCCGAGCAGGCCCTGCTGGGCACCGACCTGACGCTGCTCGCCGTGTTCCTGGACGAAGACAGCCGCTCGGCCATGCTGCGGGAGATCTCCGCCGTTTCCGGCCTCTTCCCCGGCGCGCGCAAGGTCCACATGCTGCCGATCCTCCTCCCGGAGGAACTGGCGGTGGACGAGTCCGACGGGTTCTGGCGGCGGGCGCCGGGCGACGCCGTCGTTCTATTCTGATGCTGACACGCGCCCGGTCCTGCGCGATACTCTCGTCCGGGTTTTCCGGCCGGCCGGGCGCCGGTCCAGCGTGGAACAGCGAATGGAACCGACTTCAGCGACCGCCAGGATGACACCGGCGGAGGCGTCCGCCAAGCTGCCCCCCCGCCGGGGAAGCATCGGGCACTGCTCCGCGTGCGAGCTCTCCATCCGCGTCATCGCCCGACCCCTCCCCCCGGTCTGCCCGTTCTGCCTGCGCCGCCTGCAAACGGAGGTGTTCGAGCCCGAGCCCCCGACGCCGGAGCCCCAGACCGTGACGGACGGCGTCGCGGTGCACCGCTACCGGAAATTCCCGCGGTGGATGGCCCGGGGGCTGGCGATCCTGTCGCTGATCATGCTCGCCCTCGTCGTCATGATGAAGATCCGGAACCTGGACTACTTCTGGTACCAGCCCTGGGTCAACACCTACAGCATCTGCGTCGGCGTATTCATCCTTTCGCGCTTCCTGCTGGCGGCCTTTTACGTCGCCCCGGTGGACGTGGGCTACGAGCCCACGGTCTGCGTGGCGGTCGCCTGCCGCAACGAGGAAGAGGCCATAGAAACCACGATCGGCCGGATCTACCGCGAGGGCTATCCCCACTCCAAGCTGGAGGTCGTCGTCGTCAACGACGGGTCCACCGACAACACGCTCCGGGACATGATCCGCGCCCAGGAGCGGCACCCGGGCCTCATCATCGTGGATTTCGTGCGCAACAAGGGCAAGCGCCACGGAATGGCCGTCGGCGCCCTGCTGGCCACGGCCGAGGTGCTCGTCTACGTGGATTCGGACAGCTTCCTGCTGCCCGGCGCGATCCGCAAGGTCGTGCAGGGCCTGGCGGACCCGACGGTCGCCGCCGTCTCCGGGCATACCGACGTCGAGAACGTGGACGTCAACATGCTGACCAAGATGCAGGACGTGCGCTACTTCGTTTCGTACCGGGTCATGAAGGCCGCCGAGAGCCTGTTCGGCTGCGTGAGCTGCTGCCCCGGCTGCTTCTCGGCCTACCGGAAGGCCTGCGTGCTGCACGTCCTCGACCGCTGGCTGCACCAGAAGTTCCTGGGCAACTACGCGACCTACGGCGACGACCGCAGCCTGACGAACTACCTGCTGCGGGACTACAAGATCCTGTACGACGACGAGGCCCTGGCGACGACCATCGTGCCCGAGCACTGGAAGAAGTACATCGTCCAGCAGTGCCGCTGGAAGCGGTCCTGGGTGCGGGAGCTGCTGTTCGCGGGGCGCTTCGTCTGGCGCAAGCACCCGGTCGCCGCGATCTCGTGGTACGCGCTGACGCTGCTGCCGATGATCGCGCCGCTGGTGATGTTCCGCGCCCTGATCGCCTACCCCCTGATGACCGGCCACCTGCCGGGGTTCTACATCACCGGCGTTTTCGTGGTGACGCTGCTGTGGGGGCTGTACTACCTCGAGCGCACCGGCCGGCCGCACTGGTGGACGGCCTTTCTCTTCATGATGACCTACGTGATCTTCTTCAGCTGGCAGGGGTACTACGCGCTGGCCACGATGCGGACCAACAAGTGGGGCACGCGCTGACCTCGGCGGCGGGGGCCCGCCATACCGCGCAGGGGTGAGAGGCGGCACAAACGGCGTCGCAGAGCTCCGCCCTCCAATGGCAGGAACCTTGGAGGGGCGAGCTCCCGCGAGCCCGAAATCTTGCCCGCCTTCACCCGGATGGGGTATCAGAACCGGTAGATCAGGCTCCCGTACATCTGGCGTTCGGTCGTCTCGCCGATGGCGTTGATGGAGGTCTCGCCCTTGATCTCCCAGCCGTTGGCCCAGCGGCGGACCACGCTGGCGCCCACGCCGACCACCTGGTGCCAGTCCTCGTCCGGCCCCTCGCCGGGATACCAGCCCTGGATCTCCCCGACCGCCGCGCGCGACCGGTAGAGCTCGATGTCCGCGGGCCGCCCCTTGGCCTTCTGCGCGCCGACGTTCACGCGCACCATGCCGTAGTAATCCGGGAAGGTGCGCCGCACGCGGATGACCGCGACGTGCCGCTGGTCCCAGTACGGGGTCCAGTACAGGTCGCTGTCCATGTCCGTGGTCACCAGCGAGTTCTGCAGGCCCACCCAGATGTCGTAGCGCTGCGAGATGCGCCAGAAATTCTCGGCCATCAGGCGCAGCAGGGAATTGTCGTCGTCCATGATCCGGTACACGCCCTGGCCGGTGGCGTTCCACCAGTCCCGCACCCGCCACACGGCCCCGAGGCTGGCCCCGTCGTACTCGATGATCTCCCGGGCGGACGGCATCATGTCGTGTTCGTACCGGATGGCCATGTCGATCGCCAGGGCCGGCCGCCACATGTACTGGAGCGCGTACGTGATCACGGACTCGCCCGCCAGGTCGCCGTCGAAACTCCGCTGCCGCAGGTCGAAGTGCGCGATCGAGCCGTTCTGGAAGATGTAGGCGGCCGCCACGCCGATCATCGTCTCGCTGGCGCTGTAGTTCGTGGTGTGCACGATGTTCGTGCCCTGCAGCGACTGCACGAACGAAACGATCGTCTCGTCCTCCACCGTGTTCGTCCCGTTCTCGGTCGTGCTGCTGATCGTCTGGCGCGTGGTCACGTTGGTGACGAAGACCTGGGTCCACTCGTTGGAGGTGACCTCCTGGTCGATGTTCCCGTAGCCGACGCGCCCCTCGATGAGCAGGCGCGGGTTGATGTTGAAGCCGCCCTTGAAGGCCACGTGCCACTCGTCGATCATGACGTTGGCCTTCACGGACTCGCCCTCGATGCCGAGGTACGGGTGGCGGATGTCCACGAGGCGCTTGCGCTCCTCGTCGGTCTCGTCCTGGACCGCCTCGGGCACGGCGACCAGGCGGGCCAGCCGGCGCTGGACGTACGCGGACAGCTCGGCGAGGTCCTCCTCGGGGTAGTTGTCGCGCTTGAGCAGCTCGATCATGTCCAGGGCGGTGTGCATCTCGCCCTGCATGGCGGCCATCTCGGCCCGCGTGCGGCGGGCGAGGAACACGGGGTGGTTGCGCAGCGCGTCCCGCAGCAGGTCCTGGCCCGAGTCGTGGCGGTCCGGCTCGAACCGCTGGTACAGCAGGGGGTTGTCGCGCTTCATGGCATACCCGTACCGGCTCTGGCGGAAGCCCATGCGGTAGTGGAGCTCGGCCTCGTTCAGGATGGTCTCCGGCACGTTGAAGAGATCGATGTTGCAGTACGTCTGCTGGCCCACGTCGCTCATGGGATAGGAAACGGCCAGGATGCCCTCCGGCAGCTCCAGTTCGCGCCGCAGGATGTTCCGGCTGTCGAGGAACTCGTGGCGGATGCGCCGGTAGTACTCGCGCAGGGTCTCCTGGCGGTCCTTGTCCCGGACCCAGAGCAGGTTCGGCAGCGGGTGCACGCGCCGGAGGTCGCGCTCGGTCAGGGGCGCGCGGTTGGTGACCGACGCGGCGCCCGTCTCCGCCGCGCGGTCCGGCGTGTCGGGGGTCAGGACGTCCAGCACGCGGTCGGCCCACCCAACCCGGTTGGTGCCGGCCGGCCGGTTGGTGATCGTGGGGGTGCTCGCGTCCATCAGGTGGCTGCCGATGGTCCACCAGCCGGTCCGCTCGTAGGCCCGCAGCTCCGGCCAGCTCGCGATGCGGATGTCGTTGCTCAAGATGTTCCCAACCGGGATGAACATGGTCATCGGGATGCGGAGTTCCTCCGCCACGGGCGTGGCCCAACGGAAGCTGGAGCGCATCCCGTCGTCGAAGGTCACGCACACGATGCGCTCCGGGGAGTAATCGCGCACCGTCACCACCGGCTCGGGGGTCTCCTCCGAGAAGGCGCGCTTCACCGCCTGGACCATCCGCGTCAGCAGCGAGCGCTTCTCGACCAGGTCCGGCGTCTTCTGCTGGGCGAAATAGTCGGCGAACTGCTCCGGCTCGATGAACCGGTAGCCCTCCCGCTTCAGGGTCATCATGTGGTCGCGGAACTGGCGGACGGAGGGCATGGCGGACCACTCGCTGGGCGAGAGGCCGTGGTACAGGAGCGTGAACACCGAGCCCTCGGCGCCCTCCTGCTCGAGGCGCTCGAGCGACTCCTGGGCGTCGAAGTAGCGGCCTCGCGCGAAGTGGAGCTGCGCCCAGAAGTAGTGCCGGTAGGGATCGTTGGGATCGAAATTCATCAGCGTGTCTTCGAGCTGCGCCTCGGCCTCGTCGAGCAGCATGCGCCCGAGGGAGGTCTCGTAGAGGCCGTACTTGGCCCGCAGGTTGTGCGGGTTGTGCTGCGTGAGCACCTCCCGGAAATGCTCTTCGGCCCGACCGTACTCCTTGTCCAGCACCAGCATCTCGGCGTAGAACAGCAGGCCGTCCACGTCGCCCGGGTCCCACCGGTAGGCGTCCTGGGCGGCCTGCACGCACGCCTTCATGGTGAAGTTCTTCGGGTCGCGGTCGTACTGGCTCTTCAGGTAGTAGGCCAGCCGCCGCGCGATCTTGGCCTTCGCCAGGTCGCCGTCGGCCAGGTCCCGTACCCGCCGGAGACTCCGGATCACCTCGTCGTGCAGGCGCGCCCGCATGGCGAGGTCCGTCAGGATGTTCAGGGCGGCCTCGTTGTCGGGATCGATCTCCAGGATGCGCTCCGCCTCGAGCTGGGCCTCCTTGAGCGCGCCGATCAGCACCAGCACCTGCGCGCGGGGGATCATGTACTCGGGGTAGTCCGGGACCATTTCGTTGATGGCGTTCCAGTGTTCCAGCGACTGCTCGTACTCCTCGTTCGCGTAGAGCACGCGCGCCAATTGGAGCTCCACGTCCAGCCGGGCCGTGTCCTCCCGGTACAGGCTCTGCAGTTCCGCCAGCGCCGGCTCCCGCTTGCCGTTCCAGAAAAGGACGCGGGCGTAGGAGAAGCGCGTGTCGTACTGGTTGGGGTTCAGCGCCAGGCTCTTCCGGTAGAGTTCCTCGGCCCGGTCGAGGTCGCCGTCCGAGGTGGCCACCTGCGCGAGGAAGTTGTAGGCCCGGGGCTGCTCCGGGGCGATGGCCACGAACCGCTCGCCCGTGCGCCGGGCCTCGTCGCGCCGGCCCGACTGCCAGTAGGCGGCGCACAGGGCCTCCCACGCGCCGTGCAGGCTGGGGTCCTGTTCGATCACCCACTCCAGCTTCGGGATGGCCTCGTCGTATCGCTGGTCCTGCACGTCCACCATGGCCTCGTACATCCTGGCCATGGCGGGCGTCACGCGGGCCACGTCCTCGGTTTCCCGCGCCTCGGCCGGTGCAGCGGCCGCGGCCTCGCCCGCGACGGCCTCCACCGGGGCCCGCGCCTCCGGCAACGCGGGCGCGGCCTCGGGCTCCTGCGCCCGCGCCGCCGCCGCCGCGAGGGCCAGCAGCAGGACCCACGCCCCGCCCGCCGCCGCGCGGAGGAGGCGATCCCGCATCTCTGGAAGGAGTCGTGTCATGGCGTGGCGGCCGGCGCGGGCGGCCAGAAGGTTTCCGCCAGCTTCCGCGCCATCAGGTCGGCGCCGTTACGGTCCAGGTGCACCCCGTCCGAGTCGCGGACCGAGAGCGGCATCCCGTTGCGCTGGGAGATGTACCGCGAGAACGTGCCCGGCTTGCGGCTCAAGGTGCGGCGCGTTTCGTAGAAGGTCACGAACTCCCGCTTCGCCGCCTGCTCCTTGAAAATGCCGTTGATGAGCTCCGTGCTCTGCTGCAGCTCCGGCTTCGGCATGTCCGGCAGCTCCAGCCAGTACACCCGGCCGCCGCCCGAGCCCAGCAGGTCCATGGCCTCGCCCACCCGGCGCGCGTATTCCGCCGCCCACCCCGGATCCTCGGGCCGGACGATGCCCTGGGGCGTGCGCATCGGCTGCAGGTCGTTCGTGCCGATCCAGATCACCGTCGCGTCCGGCTTGAACTCGGGAACGAGCTGCCGGATGCGGTCCAGCCAGTCCATCACGTCCAGCCGGGCCAGCCCGGAGCCCAGGGAGGTGAAGAGGCGCGTCTCGACACCCTCGCGCTTGGAGAACTCCAGCTCGATGGAATGGGCCGGGGTGCGCATCATCGAGTCGCCGAGGATCAGGACGCGCCGGGGCGCGTCCGCCGCCCGGCCCGCCCCCGGGAGCGCGAGCCCCGCCGCCAGCACCCACCCG
>JAGNIJ010000033.1 GCA_018001225.1 Kiritimatiellia bacterium
GGAGGAGCCGGTTCCCGGTCCAGCCCACCGCCGTGCCCTGGCCGGCGGTTTTGTCGGTGATCCGGTACGTGGCCTCGCCGCCGCCGAAGTAGAACTCGAACAACGTGTGCCCCTCGTCATTATGCAGGGTCAGGCCCGTACTCTTCCCGGTTTCAATCCAGTTGTTCTCAAACCCGATGCGCACCACGTCCCCGCTCCCAAGCGGCGCGGCAAAAGGGCGGCGGGCTTCCGAGAGGCCGCCGTTGTTCGCCCACAGGCCCCAGGCGCTCGAGGCCAGGTTCAGGTTGGAACTGCCGGGTAGCGTGGCATAATAGTGGCCCGCGCTGGCGCCGCCGACCAGCGTCCACCCGCCGCCCCAGCCCGTCCCGCCGTTCGAGCGGTTGGTCCACCCGGCCGAGTAGATCGTGTTCGACGAGGCGTCCGAGGCCGCGGCGTTGCCGGGCCGGTTGGTCGCCGCCACCCGGATGTAGTTGGTGCCGACCTCGATCGGCACCGCTGCCAGGCTCCACCGCGCCGTCGCGGCGCCGCTGCCGGTCTGCCCGGTGAACTGGTTGCTCCAGGCCAGGAACCCGGCCGTGGCCACGGTGGCCGTCCCGGAAAGCGTGTACTGGCTGGTGTCGTGCGGGACCGAGATCGTGCCGACGGGGTTCGTGAGAGCGATGCCGGGCGGCGCGGGCCAGCAGTTGGTCACGGCCACGGACCAGTTCTGGTCGTAGTGGTTGTCCCACGTCCCCGCCCCGTCATGGAAAACGAAATTCAGACGACGCGCGCCGGCCGGGATGGAATAGGCGGCCGTCCAGGTCCCCGCCGGGCTCTCGGTCATCGCCGTCCCGGGGCTCGACGCGTCGAGCCAGCCGTCGTGCCCGATGTACAAGTAGACGTTCGCGGCATTGGTGAGCGGGCCCTCGTTCTCCCGGTACGTGATCGTCACCGGCACGCAGCCCTGCGGCGCCGGCGGGCTCACCGTGACCTCGGCGGGCGTCCCGCCGCCGCACCCGCTGACCGAGAGCTGCCAGTCTGCGCCGATGTTGTTGTCCCACGTGCCCGCGCCGTCGTTGAAGGCCAGGTCCAGCCGGTAGGTCCCCGGGGCGATCGTGTGCGTATACTCCCACGTGCCGCCGACGTGGTTCGACATCGGCACGTCCACGACGTCCTGCCACTCGTTGCGGCCGAGGTAGATGTTTACCTGCGCGGCGTCCTTGAGCGGGTGATCGAGGGGATCGTACGTGATCTTCACCTCCACGCAGCCGCCGGGCGCGGCCGGGTCGAACGAAACCTCCCCCGGCGTGACGTGCTCCTCCTTCGAGAAGATCTGCACGCTGTACATCCCCATGTTCACCGCCGCCGTCGGCGGCGAGCCGGCGGCGACCACCGAGGCCGGCCCGATGTGGCCGAAGTCGGCCTGGTAGTTGGTGGAGTCGCCGTTAAAGTGCGAATACCACGTGCCCGCGGACGGGAACTGGATGGAATAGCTGTTGTTGGTCCAGTTGTTCACCGAGAAGTTCGCGACCACGACCACGTCGTCCGCCCCGCCGCCCGCGTCCCACCGCGTGTAGGCGATGACCTTGTTCGCGTTGTCGATGTGATGGACGTTGATGCCGGTGCCCTTCAGCCCGCCGGTGGCCCCGGCGAGGTTCCGCCGGAGGCGGATCATGTCCCCGTAGGCGCGGACGATCCCCGAGTACGTGTTGGTCAGGCTCCAGCGCAGCGACTGCTCCGCGCTGAACGTCCAGGTCTCGTGCATCTCCTGGCCCTGGAAGAGCATCGGCACGCCCGGCGCCGTCATGACGATCCCGGCCGCCAGCAGGGCGCGCCGCCGGGCCCAGATGCTGTCCGGGTTGCCCGCGTCGATGTCGCGCGGCAGGCGCACCTTGCTGTTCAGATCGCCCACCGTGTCGTGGGACTCCGAGAAGATCACGCGGTTGTGGCTGGGCCAGCCATTGAGGAGCGAAGCGACGGTGCTCATGCTGCGATCCGCGTCGCTCGACCGCGTCACCTGGTACTTCAGGTCATCGTGGAACCCGACGTGCCACTGGCTGTCAAAGTTCATGCTGTAATCGAAGGCGTGGTCCTCGGCGATGCGGATCTTGCCCGGGTACGACTGGCCCATCTCCCAGTTGATGTCCCGCAGCATCGCCTCGCCGTCGGCATTGTGGTTCGCGCCGTTGTTGTAATAGACGATATTGAAGACGGAGTCCCACCGGAAGCCGTCCACGCGGTACTCCTCGAGCCACATGAAGATCTGGTCGCGGATGTAATCCTGCACCTCGCTGCGCCCGAAGTCCGGCCGGGTATTGCCCCACCAGGTGTTGGCCTTGGCGTACTCGTTGTAGAAGTAGATGCCGCCCAGGCCGTTCTGGCTCCAGCCGTCGAACGTCCACAGGTCGAGATCGGACGGCCCGTAGTGGTTGTGCACGACGTCCACCAGCACCGCGATGCCGCGCTCGTGGCACGCCTTCACAAAGCGCTTGAACGCGTCCGGCCCGCCCAGCGCGCTCTCCACGGTGAAGGGATCGGACGAATTGTAACCCCAGCTCTTGTCCCCCGGGAATTCGCACGGCGGCATGACTTCGACCGCGTTGACGCCGAGATTCTGGAGATGGTCCAGCCGCTCGATGACCGTGTCGAACGAGCTCGGCACCCAGGCTTCCGCGTTGTACGTGCCGGGATGCATTTCGTAAATCACCAGCTCGTTCCGGTACGGCGTGCTGAACGATCCCGAGCCCCAGTCGAACGCATCCGGATCGTAGAGGATGGAATTGCCCACGGAGTTGACCACCACGCGGGCGCGCGGATCGCGCTTGTCAAAGCTGTTGTTGATTCTGACCTTGTACTCGTCTCCGGCCTGGGCCCCGTTGATATCCCTGGACCACAGGCCGCCGCCCTCGCTGGTCAGCGCCGTCGTGCCCCAGCCCGTGAACTCGCCTTTGATGCCGACCGCGGTCGCGTTGGGCGCCCACACGCGGAAGGTGTATCCGGTGCCGGCGGCATCCGCGTAGGGGATCGGCCCCATGCCGGGCCGCGACGATTGCGCGCGGGATTGCACAACAAGACCGAGAAGGCAGAACACAACCGCCCGGCTTACAACACTGGAAACGCGTAAGGGCATGGCCTTCGGTAAAACATTTTACCGCTTCCCGGGTGCGCCGTTAATAGCAACCCGAAAAATGATTTACCACCGCTCGTAATGCAGGATTTCACAGGCTTCCTTGCGTACCTTCGGCCGCGGGGCCGCCTCGGGAAAACCCAGCGGCGTCATGGCCAGCGGCTCGATCTCCTCCGGCAGTCCGAGCGCAACCCGTACCCGCTTCGGATCGAACGCGCCGATCCAGCAGGTGCCCAACCCAAGGTCCGCCGCGCACAACGTCATGTGATCCATGGCGATCGCGCCGTCCACGGCCCCATAGTTCTTCCCATCCTGCCGCACCCACGCCCGGCTTGGTTCCGTGCAGACGACGATGATCGCCGGCGCCTTTCCGAACCAGTCGCGCGGGTAGGCCTGCTGCAGCTTCTGCCGGGCCGATTCCTCGCGTAAGACGATGAAATGCCACGGCTGCTTGTTCGCGGCGGACGGCGCGATCCGCCCCGCCTCCAGCACCTTCGCCAGCAGTTCCTCCGGCACGGGATCCGGTTTATAGGCCCGGATGCTGCTCCTCTTCGCCGCCAGTTCCAGAAAAGTCATGGGTCACTCCGGTTAGATCATGAGACAACATACCACGGAACCCGGAGGAAACTACGGAAGGCGCGAAACACGCGAAAACGAATGGCCTTCTTTCGCGCTTTTCGCGTGTTTCGTAATTCCTACTCCCGGATCTGCCCGCTGCCGAGGATGACGTACTTGTACGTGGTGAGTTCTTCGAGCCCCATGGGCCCGCGCGCGTGCAGCTTGTCGGTGCTGATGCCGATCTCGGCGCCCATGCCGAACTCGGCGCCGTCGGTGAAGCGCGTGGACGCGTTGACGTACACCGTGGCGGAGTCCACCTCCTGCGCGAAAAGCCTCTGCGCGGCCTCGGCCTGCGCCACGATCGCGTCGGAATGGCGCGAGCCGTACCGGTTGATGTGGGCCGCCGCGGCCTTGGTGTCCGCGACCACGCGCACGGCCAGGATCAGATCGAGATATTCCTCGGTCCAGTCCGATTCGACGGCTTGCTTCATCGCGGGCACGATCGCCCGCGCGGCGGCATCGCCCCGCAACTCCACCTTGCGCGCAGCCAGCCGCTCGGCCATCCGGGGCAGGAACGCCGCCGCGATCTTCTCGTGGACCAGGACTTTTTCAATCGCGTTACAGACGCCGGGCCGCTGGCACTTGGCGTTCTCGATGATGTTCAGCGCCATCTCGGCATCCGCGCTTTCATCCACGTAGACGTGGCAAACACCCTTGTAGTGCTTGATGACGGGCACGCGGGCCTGCTCGGCCACGGCGCGGATCAGGCCCTCGCCGCCCCGGGGAATGGCGAGGTCCACGCGGCCCTCCATCTGCACCAGTTCCCGGACCGCGTCGCGATCCGTGGTCTGGACCAGCTGGATCGCGTCCGCGGGAAGCCCCTTCTTCGCGCCGCCCTCTTGCATCGCCGCGGCAATGGCCGCGTTGGAGCGCACGGCCTCCTTGCCGCCGCGCAGGATCACGGCGTTGCCCGTCTTGATGCACAGCCCGGCGGAGTCGGCCGTTACGTTGGGCCGCGACTCGTAGATGATCGCGATGACGCCGATCGGCACGCGGATTTTCTGGATCACCAGCCCGTTGGGGCGTATCCAGCGGCTGATGCGCGCGCCGACGGGGTCCTTGAGCACCACGACGTTGCGCAGCCCCTTGACCATGCCGTCGATCCGCGCGTCGTTCAGCAGCAGGCGGTCGAGCAGGGCGTTCGAGAGGCCGGCCGCGCGGCCCGCCTCCATGTCGCGGGCGTTGGCCGCCTGGATCGCCTCGCGCCGGGCCTCGATCTCGTCCGCCATGGCCTCGAGCATGGAATTCTTCCGGCGGCTAGACAGCCGCGCCAGCGCGCGCGATGCCGCGAGCGCGCGGTCGCCCATCGCCAGCATTTCCTCGTGAAGGCTCATGTTTCCCCCTTCGCCGCTCCCTGGAGCACGACCATGTTATCCCGGTGCACTACTTCCTCGAAATCTGGCGAGCCCAGGAGGGCCGCGATCTCGGCCGTCTTGCGGCCCTGGATACGCCGGACCTCCGCGCTGGAATAGTCCGTCACCCCGCGCGCGAACGCCGGCCCGCCGGCGACGCGGATGTTCACCACGTCCCCGGCCTCGAACTCGCCCTCGACGCCCTTCACCCCGATCGGCAGAAGGCTGCGTCCCTTTTCCACCACGGCCAGCCTCGCCCCGTCGTCCACGACCAGGCTGCCCTTGGCCTTGTGGAAGAACGCAATCCACCGCTTCCGGCCGCTCAAGCCGGAGGGCTGGCCCGCGGCCAGGAGCGTGCCGACATCGGCCCCCGCCAGCACCTTCCCTATGGCCCCCGCCTGGCGGCCGTTGGCGATGACCACGGGGGTGCCGACGCCCGCGACGGTATCCGCCGCCTGGAGCTTCGACATCATCCCGCCCGTGGATAGTTCGCTCCCCTTGCCCACGGCAAGGGCCAGGGCCTCCTCGCTGACACCCTTGAGGAATGGCACGCGCCGGGTGCGCCCGCCGGCCGTGGGCGCGCGGAACCCGTCCACGGTCGTCAGCAGGACCAGCAGGTCGGCCTGGATCAGCAGCGCGACGAGCGAGGCCAGCAGGTCGTTGTCACCGAACTTGATCTCGTCCACGGAAACCACGTCGTTCTCGTTGACGATCGGGATGATGCCATTCCGCAGCAGGTTCATCATCGTGTTACGGGCGTTCAGGTGCCGCTGGCGGTCGTTCAGGTCCGCGTGGGTCAGCAAAACCTGGCCGACCCGGCATTTTTCCGCGGAGAAGAGCCGGTCATAGAGAGCCATGAGCCGGCTCTGGCCGACGGCGGCGGCCATCTGGAGGTCGGGCAGGTGCGCCGGCCGTTTCTTCAGGCCGAGCACGGACATCCCGGCGCCGATCGCGCCGGAGGATACCACGACGATCTCCCGCCCCGCCCGCCGGGTGGCGGCCAGGTCGCGCACCAGCGAGCGCAGCCGGCGAAGATCGGGCCGGCCGTCGCGCTGGACAAGCACCCGGCTGCCGATCTTGACCACGACCCGGCGCGCGCCGGCCAACTCGCCGCGAATCTGTAGGTTTTCGTCCATTTTTCCTTGAAAAACCGGACTAGTCCTAGCAGACCCCCGCCCGCGTGTCGAGCCGGGAGGGACGCCCCCTGATCCGCGCTTAAGCATGGCGTTCACTCGGGCACTTCCTGTGTACGCCGCGGTCTATGCGGCTCGCGTGGACGCTCGCCCTCCATACCGCTGGCTCTATGGTGCGGATCGATTCTTCGCTTGGAGGGCAAGCGTCCCGCGAGCCGTGACACCAGGGAGAAGCGGAGCCCCATCATCCGAATCCAAGGTCCTTAGGCGCGGATTTGGGGCGACCTTGGAATCTGCGGGCCGGGGGCGGCCCGCCTCCACCGCCCGGGGTTGGAGACGCCCGGTCCGTCTCGCACGACAAGTCCCCGCGTGGCCGACCACGTCGCAGACGATTGGCGCGACCGCCTCTACGGTTGCTCGGCCTTGGGCCCGTTCGTGGCCAGGTTCAGCGAATCGTCCAGTTCCGCGCGGCCCGCGGATCAGCGTCCGGCCAACCGGATCAGCGTTTGGCGGAGGGTGTCCTCGGGCCAGGCCAGGCGGTAGCCACCGCGGCCGGCTTCGATCAGCCCGCGCGACCGCAGCTTTTTCAGATGGCGGCACAGGGCGGGAGCGGACATGTGCGACCGGGCTTTGAGTTCGACAAAGCCCATCTGCCGGCGCAGCAACCGAAGGATGTACTGCCGGCGCGGATGGGTCAGCCCCGTCAGGATTTTACAAATGGTCTCCGTGGAAGCTCCAGGTTGCTTCAAGGACTCCATCACGGAGGCGAGAAGGGCGGCGGATTCCGGCAGCGAGCGGTTTGTGCCGATCCGGTAATACACCCGGCGCCCGCTGCGGCGCACGTTCAACAACCCGCGGGCGTTGAGCATGCGCAGGTACTCGCTGGCCAGGCCCAGGGGCCAATTCATTTCCAGCGCTACCGCCGAGACATCGCACTCCCCCCTCACCGCCAGCACCTGCAAGAGGGCCAGGCGCCGGAGATTCGCCAGGGCCCGGCAAGTCCTCCACAACGTGGGCCTCAACGGAAATGTAGCTTCAGCTTTCATTCTCACACTTATCGAAGTGTGAGAATGATTTGTCAAGTCACATCGTTTTATAAACAGCAGCATTACGCCGAAATTATCACGCCTGCTAAAAAGTAGCTGATTTCACACTTCGAAAAGTGTGAGAATGCCCGTGCCCCCAGATCTGGCGGAATCCACGTGCTTTCGTAAGGATGGTCAAGCGGTAGGCGGAGGGGCCTCTTCGCGGGGGGGTGGCGGGACAAGATTTCGCGCTTTCTTCCGGGGCAGCGGAAGGCGCGCGACCGCTTCCTGCAGCAGGCCCGTGATGGCCTCGCCGCCGGACAAGCGGAGCAACAGCATCGCCGGGTGTATCGGCTCCGCCGCCCTCACTTCCTTGAACGACGGCAACAGCAGCAGCGCGGCCATGAGACGCAACACGGCGGAGACCACGAACAGGGCCGGCAGCGGCGAGAGCAGGTTGATCTCCCAACCGCCGAATCGATACTGCGTGGGGAGGCGCGACGCAAGCCACCCGCCCAGGAGGGTACCGCAAACCAACGTGCACGTGCCGTTGAGGATCGTCATGTACGCCGTGACCCGCGCGCGCTTGGGCGGCGTGACGGCGTCGAACGTGAAGTTCTGCGTCGCGATGGCGAAGCCCGACCACGCGGCGCCGGCAAACATCTGGATCAGCAGCAACAGCCAGTAGTGGGTCGTCAGCGCGAAAAGCAGCGGGATCAGCGGCATCAGGCAGCTCGTGGCCACGATCACGGACCGGTTCCCGTGCCGGTCGCCCATCCGCCCCCACCATCGCACCAGCAGGAACTGCACGGCCTGGAACGCCGCGGCGTTGACGGTGAACTGGACATACGACCACTTCAGGTCCCGCAGGAAAAACACCGTGATGAACGGCGAGGCCACACTGATCGCCCCGTTCATCAGCGCGGCGCCCACGGCAAAGCGCGTGAAGTTGGAGTGGCGGATGCGCCGCAGGAAGTTCCAGAAAGAGAAATAGTCCTGCGGCGCCGGCCGGTACGGCGGATCGTAATGCCGGGTCAGCAGTTGCACGGAAACGAGCCTGGCCATGAAGGCCACCCCGAACAGGACACCGAATCCCGCCCAGACCATCCCGATCCTCTGGTACAGCGAAAGAATCCCGCCCGCCGCCAACGTGGAGAGAAATACCATCAGGATGACGACCCGGCCCCGGCGTCCGAAATAGTCGCCGCGCTCGGCGGTGGGGACCGTCTCACTCATCAGGCTCGTCCACGCCGGCGCCACGGCGTTGCCGGCCCCGATGGCCAGCGCGGCGAAAACGATCACGGCCAGCACGTCGTACTGCGGGAAGAGCCGCGGGATGAAGAACAGCGGCACGTAGACCAGCGCCTGGATCAGGCAGAAGAGCACGATCCAACTCCGCCGCCGCCCGAAGCGGTCGGTCAACGCCGCGCCGGCCATCTGCGAGATCGCCCCGATCAGCGCGGGCATGGTGCCCAGGAAGGCGACCGCGCGGTTCCCCGCCTTCAGGAAAACCGCGAAGGGCATGATGTACGTCTCGCCGAAACCCGACATGAGGGACCAGATCGATCCCTCGACCATCGAGACCTTCATCGTGCGCCGCCGGGCCGCCTCGATTTCCTCGGGCGACCCGGGCGCCGGCGCCTTGTCAAATAACCAGCGGAGCGATTTCATGGTTTCTCAAGATGACCCGGGCGGCTCGCCGCCCTCCAAGGCCTCATGGATCAATCGGGCCAGCACCATGCCGATGCCGGGCACGGCGGCAATCTCTTCAACCGGGGCCTTCCGCAGGCGAAGCACGGACCCGAAGTGCTTGAGCAAAGCCTTTTTACGGTTGTCCCCTACCCCCTCAATTTCATCGAGGATTGATTCGCGGATGCGGCGCAGGCGCAGGCGACGGTGATAGGTCAACGCAAACCTATGCGCCTCGTCCCGAATCTGCTGGAGCACGCGCAACGCGGGGGAGTCGGAAGGGAACACCAGCGGCGCCGCGTTCGATCGGACATCCGCGTATAACTCCTCGAACCGCTTGGCCAGGCCGGCGGCCGGGAGGTCGGCCAGGCCCAGTTCGTCGAGCACGCCCCGCGCGGCGCGAAGCTGGGTGAGGCCGCCATCCACGAGCACGAGGTCGGGGCGCGGCAGTTTTTCGGCCAGAACGCGACCGTAGCGACGGCGGATGACCTCGGCCATCATCGCGGGGTCGTCCGAGCCCTCGACGGTCCGGATGCGGAACATCCGGTAGCGGTTCGGCGCGGGCTGGCCGTCCACGGCGCAGACCATGCTGCCGACGGCGTGCGTGCCGGAGATGTTGGAGATGTCGAAGCACTCGATCGCGCGCGGCGGCGCGGCGAGGCCCAGGGCGCGCTGCAGTTCCGCGAGGCCGGCGCCGGCCTCCATCGTCTTCCGGGCCGGCGATTTCCGCCCCCGCGCCCGCTCGCGGATGGCGCGACGCAGCAGCAGGTAGGTGTCCCGCAGCGCCGCGGCCTTCTCGAACCGCAGTTCGGCCGCCGCCTTCTCCATGTCCTGCTGCATCTCCTTCAGGAACTCCGGCCGCTCTCCGCGCAGGAACGCGAGCGCGGTCTCGACCCGCTCACGGTACTGCTCGGCCGTGACCTTCAGGATGCACGGCGCGGAGCAGTAGCGGACGATGTCGTTGTGGCAATGCTTGTGGTCCTCCGGGCCCGGCACGCGCGGGCGGCACAGGCGCAGCCCGAACCGCCGCTCGACGAATTCCAGCGCCGCGTACACGGCCGGCGAGGAGGCGTACGGCCCGAAATAGGTCGCGCCGTCCTCTTTCTGGATCCGGCAGGACTCGAAGCGCGGAAACGGCTCGTTCAGGTGGACCCGCAGCAGGAGAAACCGCTTGTCGTCCTTCATGAGCACGTTGTAG
This sequence comes from Kiritimatiellia bacterium, assembly GCA_018001225.1. Classification (NCBI taxonomy): domain Bacteria; kingdom Pseudomonadati; phylum Kiritimatiellota; class Kiritimatiellia; species Kiritimatiellia bacterium. The sequence continues at coordinate 10,122 of JAGNIJ010000033.1, forward strand.
CGCGGGCGGTAGTCCTTGATCAGCCGGCCCTCGGTCAGGATCGCCTCGGCCTCCGTGCGCGTGACGAGGATGTCGAAGTCCTCGACGCTGCGAAGCAGGCCGCGCAGCTTGGGTTCCGCGCTGCGAAGGGTGGCCTGGCGGAAATAGGACTGCACCCGGTGCCGGAGCGAGGCCGCCTTGCCGACGTAGATGATCTTCCCGCGCCGGTCGCGCATGAGGTAGACGCCGGGCCTGTCGGGGAGGGCCCGGAGCTTGTCCTGAATCTTCGACGACCACGCCATGGCCCGGCTACTCCCGCGTCCGGTCCGCAAACCCGAGCCGCGCCTCCCCGATGAACCGGCGGACCAGGGCCTCGTCCTTGCGCCCGTCCGGGCCCTCGACGCCGGTATGCGCGTCCACGCCCGCCGGGCGGACGCGGCGGACCGCCTCGCGAACGTTGCCCGGGCGCAGCCCGCCCGCCAGGATCACCGGGCGGGACGACAGCTTCACAAGCTCTACGCTGACCGCCCAGTCGTGGACCTTGCCCGTCGCGCCGCTGGCGCCGGTGCGGGGATCGAACGTGTCGGTGATGAACGCGTCCACGAACGGCGCCAGCTCGCGGACCTGGGTCATGAGCGACCCCACGTTGTCCGGCCGCACGACCAGGCTCTTGATTACGAACAGGCCCGGGTCGCGCTCTCGCACGCGCGATGCTTCGGCCGGAGTCAGCCCGCCGTGCAACTGGACGTGCCGCGCCCCGAGTTCGCGGCAGAACTCGACGACCTCGTCCGCGCGTTCCAGGTAGGTGATCAGCACGCCGGGACAGGTCGGGGGCAGGGCGCGGATGATTGCCGCGGCCGCCGCCTCGGACAGGTCTTCCTTGTGCACCGGCAGGCGCAGCGGAAACCCGAGGTGGGTGGCCCCGAGCCGGACCAGCAGGTCCGCCTCGGCCCGGTCGATCACGCCGGCGATCTGAATCGCGGGACAGGGCAGGCTTCGAGATGGATTCATCGGCGAAAGTATACAGGCTCGCGCGGGAAATCCAAGGCAGCCGGAAAACCACGGAGGTCACAGAGGACACGGAGATTGGGAAACTTTCTCCGCGACCTCCGTGGTTCAAACGGATTACGTTTTAGTCCAGCACTTCGCGGATGGCGTCCGCTTCCTCGCGATCGATCACACCATCGCCGTCGGCGTCGAACTCCCGCTCGATGTCCGTGTTGACGACGGCGCGGCCGTCGGTTTCGACGACGCGCAAGCGGTCCTTCAGCAGTTCCTGGCCCTCGGGCCACTCCAGGTACCCGTCGCCGTTGGCGTCGTATTTCCGCTCGAGATCCGTGTTCACGACGCCCTTCCAGGCGGCCCAGTAGGCGCGGTTTTCGGCGGGGGTGATGACGCCGTTGTGGTCCGCGTCGATGGCCTTGTACCGCCAGGCATGGACCTCGGCCGGTTCCACCCACCCGTCGTTATTGACGTCCACCTTCTGCTCCCAGGGGGAATTCACCTTCGCCCGATGCCGGGCCTCCCATCGCCGCTCCAGGTGCCGCTCGGCGGGCGTTACGACGCCGTCGTTGTTTTTATCCGCATGCCGCCGGCGCGCCCCCCACCACGGCCGCGCCTGCGCCACATCCGAACAGGCCATCGAAAGAAGGAACGTTACGCCCGCCGCCGCCATGATACTCGTGTTCATTGCAGTCCTCCTTGGTTCCCCACAGCGTGCCATCCATAGCACGAAAATCGGCTCGTTTTATTGTCGCCGTTGCAACCGGCTGGACTACAGCAAGAAACAACCAGCGCGCCCTGCGTGATGAGTCTTCAAGCGTGGGTCACGGGGCGGAACTTGATGCGGCGGGGCTGGTCGGCGGCGTCGCCGAGGGTCTTGCGGCGGAACTCGTGGTAGGCCTCGAAGTTGCCCTCGAACCAGCGCACCTGGCTGTCGCCCTCGAACGCGAGGATGTGCGTCGCGATGCGGTCGAGGAACCAGCGGTCGTGGCTGATGACCACCGCGCAGCCGCCGAAATTCAGCAAGCCTTCCTCCAGCGAGCGAAGCGTGGTCACGTCGAGGTCGTTCGTCGGCTCGTCGAGCAGGAGCAGGTTGCCGCCGCGCCGGAGGAGCTTCGCCAGGTGCACGCGGTTGCGCTCGCCGCCGGAGAGCTTGCCGACCTTCTTCTGCTGGTCCGGCCCGCGGAAGTTGAAGCGCCCGCAGTAGGCGCGTCCGTTCATCCGCTTGCCGCCCAGGTCCACCAGTTCCTCGCCACCGGTGATCTCCTCGTATACCGTCCGCTCCGCGTCCAGCGCGTCGCGGAACTGGTCCACGTACGAGGGCACGACCGTCGAGCCGACCGCGAGTTTTCCGGCTGTGGGTTTTTCCTGCCCGATAATCATCTTGAACAACGTGGTCTTGCCCGCGCCGTTGGCGCCGATGACCCCGACGATCCCGCCGCGCGGCAGGTCAAAGGTCACTTTCTCCATGATCAGCCGGTCGCCGAACGACTTCGTCAGCCCCTCGGCGCGCACGACGATGTCCCCCAGCCGCGGGCCCGGCGGGATCTGGATTTCCAGCGAGTCCTCGCGGACGTCCACCTGTTGGGCGGCCAGTTCCTCGTAGCGCTTGAGGCGCGCCTTGCTCTTGGCCTGCCTGCCGGACGGGTTGAGCCGCACCCACTGCAGTTCCTGCTCCAGCACCTTGCCGCGGGCGGCGGCCTGTTTCTTCTCGGCGGCGAGGAGGGCCTGCTTCTGGGCCAGCCAGGCTTCGTAGTTGCCCTTGTAGGGATAGGTGTGGCCGCCCTCGAGTTCGAGGATCCATTCCGTGACGTTGTTGAGGAAGTAGCGATCGTGCGTGACGACGACCAGCGTGCCGGGGAACTGCTTGAGGTGCGTTTCCAGCCAGGCGACGGACTCGGCGTCGAGGTGGTTCGTCGGCTCGTCGAGCAGCAGGACGTCGGGATTGGAGATCAGCAGGCGGCAGAGCGCCACGCGGCGCTTCTCGCCGCCGGAGAGCGTCGTCACCGGCGTGTCCGGCGGCGGGCAGCGCAGGGCCTCCATGGCCATGTCCAGCTTGTGGTCGATCTCCCACAACTCGTGCGCATCGATCTGGTCCTGGAGGCGGCCGAGTTCGTCGTTCAGCTTCTCCGCCTCGGCGGCGGGCGGGCTCTTCCCGAGTTGCTCGCAGATTTCGTCGTAGCGGGCCAGCACGGCGCGCGGCTCGGCGAGGCCCTCGGCGACGACCTGCTCGACGGTCTTCGAGGGGTCGAGCTGCGGCTCCTGCGGCAGGTGGCCGATCTTCGCGTTCCGCGCGATGTGCGCCTCGCCGAGGATGTCGCGGTCCATCCCCGCGAGGATGCGCAGGAGCGTGGACTTGCCGGAACCGTTGCCGCCGATGACCCCGATCTTGGCGCCGAAGAAGAACGCCAGGTTCACGTCGTCGAGGACGTTGACCTTGTTGTACTGCTTGGTCAGCCGGACCAGGTTGAAGACGTATTCGCCCGCCATGGGGCCGGGATGAAAACACGGACGGCGCGGAAAATCCAGCCCGGATGCGCCGCGGGGGCGCGGCGCCTCCATCGGCACGAATTGGAGGCGGGGCGCCCCGCCCCGGCTTGACATCGTTATGTCTTATTATACCATACGAACTTCGTGGATGCTCCACAGACAGTCAAGGGGCGGGCCGCGGCGTTCACGCTGATCGAGCTGCTGGTGGTCATGGCCGTGCTCGTGGTGCTGGCCGTGTTGGCCGTGCCGTGGGCCCTGCGCTCGATCCAGGCGGCGCAGGAGCGGGCGTGCGCGGCCAACCTCCGGGCCTGGGGGCAGGCGTTCATGGTCTTCGCCGCGGAGCACCAGGGGCTCCTGCCCCACCCCGACGACCGGCGGCGAGACGGCGGCGCCGCGGGCTCGCAATCCCATCCCGAGCACGACCAGGGCTACATCGACCTCCTGCCGCCGTACATGGGCGAGCGGCCGTGGCGCGACATCCCGGAGGGCGAGAAACCCCGGGGCGGCGTGTGGCAATGCCCCGCCGCGAAGCCCCGGCCCGATTCCGAGTACGACTACAAGCCCTCCCGGCAGGGCTACCACAGCTACGCCATGAACTCGTACCTGGCGCACGACTTCTACTTCGGGCTGCCCTGGGACGCGGAGCTCCAGCCCAGTTTCCTCTACCTCCCCCGCGCCCAAAACACGGCGGTCACGATCCTGATGTTCGAGCAGACGCTCGACCCGGGCCAGGGCTACGGCCAGGCCGGCTCCTTCCGCTCCGCCGGCTACCAGACGGCCGAGGACGCGCGGGCCGTCACGGAACGGCACCGCCGGAGCGCCGAAGGGTTGGGCGGTAACGTGCTCTACCTCGACGGCCATACCGGCTGGCGCGATGACTTGTGGGACGAAACCACCCGCAACCCGAGAATCCCCAAGCGCGGGGACCTGACTTGGTTCCCGTACGAATACTGACGCACTCAAGCAAGGAGAGACGACATGCGCCGAACCAAAGCCCGGATCCTGGCGGGCGCGCTGGCCCTGCTGACCCCGATGGCCGCGCCGGCAACGATCAGCTACGACATCACCACCGACACCTACCTGGACAGCGCGTCCCCGACCTACAACTACGGCGCGCGGAACGTGGACCGGGTCGTGATCAATGCCTCGTCCGCCGCCCGCACGGTGTTCAAGCTGCCGGCGGAGGTCTGGTCTTACGCGCCGATCCAGATCATATCGGCCGTGGTATCCTTCTACGTCTGGAGCGACAACTCGCAGACCTACGACGTGTCGCTCTACCCGCTGCTCCGCGACTTCGTCGAGGGCACCGGCATGGGCAGCGCGACGGGCGACGGCGCGACGTGGAACACCTACGACGGCGTCAACGCATGGACGACGCCCGGCGGGGATTTCGACGCGGCCCATTCCGTGGTCGGCGTGAAAGGGACGCTGGGCGTCAATCCCGCGGAGCCGAACGGCCGGTTCTTCACCTGGGACATCACGTCCCTGCTGAACGATCCCACCGCCTGGAGCGAGCTGCAAGCGTACGGCGCCATGCTGCGCATCGACGAGACGGTCCCGCCCAGCGGCCAGCGGTTCGACGCGTTCACCAGTTCGGACAGCACCACGTACACCGCCCCGTACCTGCCGACCCTTCACCTTGCCGTGGTTCCGGAGCCCGGCACGCTGGCGCTGCTGGCCCTGGGCCTGCCGGCCGGAGCGCTGCTGCTTCGCCGTCGGAAAAAATGAAGCGAGAAGCAATCCAGTGGAGCGCGGTCATCCTGGCGGGACTCCTCCAGTCCGCCGGGGCGGCCACCGTCCGCTGGCCGATCGCGACGGACACGTACCTGGACAGCCGGACGGAAAACCAAGCCCTCAACTACGGCGCGGCCACCACGCTCAAGGCCCTGGTCAACAACAACGTGACCGGCGACGGGTCCGTCTGCCGCTCGTTGTTCACGCTGCCGGCGGAGCTGTGGAACTACCAGCCGACCAGCCTCGTTTCCGTCACGGCCCGGCTGTACGTGTGGCAGGACAACACCGGCGACCGCCAGGTCACGCTCTTCCCCCTCGCGCGGAGCTTTGTGGAGGGCTCGCAGAACGGGGGGGCCGCCGCCGGCGCGACGTGGCTGACGTACGACGGCACCCACGCCTGGCTCCAGGCCGGCGGCGACTTCCTCACGAACTTCCCGGCCGCCGGCGTGAAGGGGGAGATCCTGGACGAGTACATGCACGACCGGTTTTTCAGTTTTGATCTGACGGCCCTGCTGACCAACGAAACGGCCCGGCTGGCGCTCCAGCAGAACGGGGCGCTGCTGCGAATCGACGAGGAGCCGGCCCCGGCCAGCGGCCTGCCCCGCGCGCCGTTCACCAGTTCCGACGATCCGGGTTACACGGCGGAATACAAGCCGCACCTGCTCGTGGAGGTCATCCCTCCCGAACCAGAAATCGGCGCGCCGGTCCTGAATGGGAGCACGCTGACCATCCCGGTCGGGCAACTGACGCCGGGCATCACCAATGCCGTCGAGCGGTCCTACGACCTGGCCGGGGGGAACTGGACCTCGATCGCCGTCTTCGTGACCGGCGGGAACACGACGAACTGGTCCCTGCCGCTCTCGCCGTCGAACCGGGTGTTCTACCGCGTCACGACCCACGAGTGAGCGGCGGAGGTCTTGAGCAGCCGGTACAGCGCGCGCATTTCGCGGCCGGCGGCTGCGTCGCACCGCGCCTGGATCGCGGTGTAAAGGGTCAACACCTTCCGCCCGTCGGCGGACAGCCGCGAGCCGCCGCCCCGAGCGCCGCCGGAAATGGATTCCACGAGCGGGCGCCGGAAGACCCCGTTCATTTCGACGACCATCTGCCAGGCCTGCTTGTAGCCGATGCCCATGCGGCGGGCGGCCTCGCTCACGGACTGCGTCTCGGCGATCAACTGCAGCAAATGCGCCTTGCCCGGCCCGATGGTCGCGCAGATCAGGCGCAGCCGCGGCTCGGTCTCCGGCCGGCCGAATATCTTCTTCAGTGTGTGTCGCTCCGCCGTCATATCGCCTCCCATACCGCAAGGCCGGGCGCCGGACAAGAGTATCCTTGGGAAAACCGCGCCGAGCGCGGTTTTCCCAACCTCGTTCACCGGCGGGACAAGCCCGCCGGGGTCCCGGTCAGAAACTGACCGCGGATTTCAGCGAGAAGTACACCTGCGCCCGCTCGTCGGACGGCTCGCGCTCGAAGGCGTAGGCGAACCCGAGCCCGGGCGCGACGTCCAGGAAGCGCAGGAGCGTCATCGAGAAATTGAGCTCGAGCCCGACGCTGTTGAGCCAGTCGTTGGCCGGTTCGCCCGCGGGTTCGCCGCCCCAGGCCTTGCCGATGTCCCAGAACAGCTCGCCGAAGAGCTGCTGCCGGTAGACGGGTTTCGTGGCGCTCATGCCCTTGTACACGCGGCACAGCGGGAAGCGCCAGGCCGTGATCGCGCGGGTGGCCTGACGGCCGACCTGCGTGTTGGGCTCATACCCGCGCAGGGCGATGGTCCGCGCCAAGCCGGGCGTGGAGTTCTCCACGACGTCCCCCAGCCCGCCCACGCCGAAGAAGCCCTGCGCGGTCTCGTCGCCCGAGCCCGCGCCGTAGACCCAGTCCATCTTCAGCACGTGGTTCTCGCCCCACGGCAGTGTGAAGTATTCCAGCCAGGCCAGCAGGCCGCGCACACGGTCGAGGTCGCCGCCCAGGGCGCGGTCGGTCCATTCCACGCCGGCGGAGACGTAGCGACCGTCCTCGACCGAGTGGCTGCGCGGGTAGGCCGTGCCGTCGAAGTATTCCAGTTGGCCGAACAGCGCGGCCTCGCTCCCCTCGAACAGGTTCGTGGTCAGCAGCGCGCGGTCCGCGTAGTTCGTCTCGCCCGATTCAAGCGCCTCGCGGTCGAGGTAGCGGTAGCCCAGCGTCAGGGCCAGCTCGCGATCCACCCGGATCCACGGCACGGTCACCGCCAGTCCGGCGGCGCCGGATTTTTCCTCGTAGTCATACCTGTTTCCGTCCGTGTCCCGCACCAGGTCGGGGTACGAGTCGGCCGAGTACAGCCCGAACACGGTGAAGACGGGATACAGGCCGGCATAGGAGTACACGGCCGAGCCGACGGGCATCTCCTCCTCGCCGTCGTAGCCGCCAAGCAGGGCGAGCGACTGGAAGCCCGCCGGGTCGGACAAGCGAGCCGCCAGGCCGCCCATCGCGGACTCCTCCGTCGCCACCGCCCACGGCGTCCAGTAATCCAGGCGCGTTTCCAGCAACGAACGATACGGCCGCGCCGGGCCGAGTTCCGGCGCTTCTTCCTCGGCCTCTTTCAGCCGGCGCTGGTTATCCGCGACGGCCGGCCACTCGCGGCGGACGGAGGGCAGCGCGCCCTCGACCGGGTGCAGAGCTTCGTATTCCAGGACCGCCAGACCGTAGCCGTACGAATCGTAGGCCGTGGCCGCGAGCCGCTTTCCGTCCGGCGAGAAGGCCGGTTCGAAGAGTCCGCCGAGCACGTGGGTCAGTGGCTCGGGGTCCGCGCCTGCGCGGAAGGGCAGGCGGTAAAGATTGTACACGCCGTTCCGGTCCGCGCTGAAGACCAGTTCCTTCCCATCGGGATGGAAGGCCGGGCCGAGGACGATGCACGGCCATTTCAGCAGAGTTTCCGTCTCGCCGTTTTCCAGGTTCACGCGGCGCAGTTCAGATTCGCCTTCCCGCCCCTGCACGAAGACAAGCCACTTCCCGTCCGGCGAGTAGGCGGGATCAACGATCATGGTGAACGGCGCCGCCCCGGCCAGGACGCGCTCCCGGTCCCGGCGGCCGGCGGCGGCCAGCGGAACCTCGACCAGCCGGCAGACCGCGGCCTCGTTGCGGACGGCGGCCAGCTTCGTCCCGTCCGGGCTGATCGCGGGAAAGCGATAGCGCCCGGCCGCGTCAACCGGCCGCGTCCGGCCGCTCGCGGCGTCCATCACGCGCAACTCGCTGAACACGCGATCGCGGCCGAGGATATTCAGTCGCGTATAGTAGAGCCGCTCGCCGGCGGCGGCCAGGCGCGAGATCCCGGCCTGGACCCGGGCGTGTTTCAGCGGCCGAATCCGGCCGGAATCCAGGTCGTAGCGGTACAGCACGTCGCGCGCGGCCTCGCGGTTACCCGCGAAGAAGACGGACCGCCCGTCGGCGGAAAATTTCGGCTGCGAGACGAGCAGGCGATCGGGCGTCCGCTTCTTCACTTCCGTCAGCGGTTTTTCGCGCAGCGTCGCCAGTTGCTTCTGCTGGTAGCGGGTCTCCTCGTCCAGCGCCCGGCGCGCGAGGTCCGCGAAGGACTGGCCGGTCACCGGCCGGGCGCGGTCGTCGAAGAACCACGGCCACGAGCGGCTGACCGAGTCGGAGAGTTCGCCGACGACGTTGCGGTCCTTTTTTCCTTTGCGCTGCTCCTGCGCGTGCTGCACGGCGCGCGCGCCCCAGAGATAAGCGGCATCCGAGTACGGCCACTCGGGATGGGCCAGTTCCCACTGCCGGGCGTCGAGCGCGCGGCCGTCGGCGACGGCCATGCGCATGACCATGTCCGGGAGGCTCTGGCGGCCGCGGCCCTGGCGGGTGAACTCGGTCTCGGACCAGATGGACGCGCCCTCGAGGAACCAGTTCGGCGCGGTCAGGCCGGGCGGCAGGGCGAAGTAGAAGATCAGGGTGGAGACGGGATCGCCGATCTCCGGCAGGAAACGCCCGAAAAAACGCCCGAGCCAGTCCCCGAAGCCGTGCTTCGCGTCGAGCATGAGCACGTGGGTGTACTCGTGCCAGATCGTGCTGCGCAGGTACCCTCCGGGCTCGTAGATGGAGGACGGGGACGGCCCGGCAGCGAAGAAGGAAAGGCGCGCGCGCGGGATCGTGAAGGCCCAGCCGTTGTGCTCGTCCCAGCCGTCGTGGAACAGGACCTGCACCTTTTCCCGGGGGGTCCAGTGGAAGATCGGCGTCAGCACAGCGTGGGCGGTCTCGCACTCGCGGACCAGCGCGGGCACGCGGTCGGCGAGGGATTCCTGGTAGTAGACCACGAAGTGCGCGCTCTCGACGCGCCGGACGCGCTCGCCGATCGGCATGTCCTGCGCGCGGCCCGCCGCGACCGCGGCCAGCAGCACGATCATCCCCCATCTTGCGCTTTTTTTCACGGCGCCCTCCCGTTCGCGGTATTCGACCCGAACGGCGGCGGGGGCGCAAGCGCGGAATGGATTCGCCAAAAAAAATTGAACAACCGGCGCGCCCGGGGTATTTTCAACTCCCGGCGAGGATAGCAGCTTCAACAACAGGAGGTATGTCATGAAGCGCCATGTCGTGGCCGGGTTGTGTCTCGTGCTCCTTCTTTCCCTGACCGCCGCGGGGGCGCCCCCGCCGGAGATGGACTACCAGGGCAAGATCCTGGTCAACGACATCCCGCTGACGGGGCCGGGGTATTTCAAGTACGCCATTTCCGACGCGGCCGGCACCGGCAACTACTGGGCCCACGACGGCACGGCCACCGGGGAGCCCGCCACCTTTCTCACCAATGAATGTTACAACGGCGTGTTCAGCGTCCTCCTCGGGAGCGACCCGATGCAGGATATAGACCCGGACATCTTCGCCGTCGAGGGGACGGACCTGGTGCTGCGGGTATGGTTCAGCGAAGACGGCATCACGTTCAACGAGATGCTGCCCGCCCAGGAACTGGTCAGCGCCCCGTACGCGATCAACTCCGACCAGGTGGACGGGTACGACGCCGACGAACTGATCGCCGCCGCGACCAACGCCTTCACGGAGACCGACCCGGTGTTCGGCGCCAGCGACGCCGCCGGCATCACGGCCAGCGACATCTCGAACTGGGACGCCGCCTACGGCTGGGGGGACCATTCCACGTTCGGCTACCTGACGAGTGAAACCGACCCGATTTTCGGCGCCAGCGCGGCGGCGGGCATCACGGCCGGGGACATCGTCAACTGGAACACTGCCTTCGGCTGGGGCGACCACGCGCTCGCCGGGTACCTGACGGCCGAGAGCGACCCGATCTGGACCGCCTCGAGCAACAATTTCTACACCAAGGGCGAGGCCGAGACGCGCTACGTGAACGTGGCCGGCGACACGATGACGGGGACGCTGGTCATGAACGTCGGCCTGAACAACGACCTGATCATCGGCAGCGCGGGCCGGACTATCGGGATCGGCAACAGCACCGGCGTCGGGATCGGCAACGATCGCATCGCCCTGGGCCGGGAAGTCACCAATTTCGTGGACAATTCCGCCCGGATCCGCGGCACGTTCTGGATGGACGGCGGGACGGGGCTGGTGGCGCGGCCGGTATTCGGCACGGGCGCCTGGAAGACGCTCTCCCCCCTGCCGCCGCTTGACAACGTGATTTACGTGGCGACCAACGGCACGCCGGCCGGCCCGGGCAACATCGACCGGCCGTTCAGCACCCCGCAGGCCGGCTACGACTACGCCGCGGCCACGCGCACCAACGGACCCGCGGCCGTCGTCATCGCCGCCGGCCGGTATCCCGGCCTGACCATGCACGCCGGAAACATCCACGTCCTCGGACACAGCCGGCCGCAGCTCGATTCGCTGATGATCACCGCCCCGGCCAAAACGATCCTGGGCAAGCAGCGCGTGGAGAACATCATCGTCGAGGGCGTCACGACCGTCGCGGCGGATCTCGGCGAGGACGTCAAGTTCCACAACTGCCGGTTCCAGCGGGGCCTGGTCATCTATAATTCAAGAGTCGAAGTCCAGGACTGCTATGCGGTCGGGTCCGACGGCCCGGCCATCACCGTGGGCAACGGGTCCTCGGTCATATCAGAGATCGCGATCTACAACTCCTCGATGTTCAACAAGGATTCCTCGAACCCGGCGTTGCTCGTGAACCAGAACGTGTACTACTTCGAGGTGATCGGCTGCGAAATCGCGAACTTCGATCCGACACCCGGCGTTCTGCGCGCGTGGGCAGCCCTCGAGGACCAGGAAATCTCCCTGCATCCCAATCAGCCGCCGCACCTGTACTCCCACAACGTCATACGGGGGCCCGAGGCCAACACGGGCATTCCGCCCGCGGTGTACGATTCCGGTGCGGTGACCACGCCCACCATCACCTTCGTGAACAACACGGTCTGGGGCGACGTCGGCGTAAGCAGCAACATGCAGTTCTTCGCCAACAACATCGTCTACGGCATGATCAACAACATCGGCGGGCCCATCGGCTGGGCCCAGGCGGGTGTCGGCACGGGCACCGACCCGGCGGGCAACACGGAGCACCAGATCATATACCCGCAACGATTTGCGGTTCCGGCGGGACGGGGCTTCCCGGCGGCGTGGCAGGACTGACAAGGGTGTCATGAAAAGAACCCACATCGGCTTTTCCCTGATCGTGGCCGGCCTGCTGCCGGCGGCCCTCTGGGCGGCCGGCAGCCGGGTCGGCGGAAACGCGGACATCCTGTACGAGGCGGTGGGCGCGGGCGGCGCGGCCTTCGCCTCGAGCGGCGACGTGAAGCTCGGCGGCACGCTGGGCCAGGGCGGCCTGGCGATCCTCGCCACGAACGACCAGGCCCAGGTCTTCCTGAACGGCTTCTGGAAGTCCGAGGATTCCTGCACGCTCTACAACCCGACCATCACGGAACTGACGCAGAGCACGGGCACCGTGGCCATCACCTTCATGGTGGTCAACGGCAACACCTACTCGGTGGAGTACGTGACCCACGAGGAGGGCGGCCTGATGCTCGGCTCGCACGCGATCACCAACCCGGTGACCACCGTGGCCGGCGTCGGGCTGGCCGGCTCGACGACCACGATCTGGCACAACGTGAGCGCATCCACGAACCGCATCCGGTTCTACGTCATCCGCTGCGAGTAGGACCGGTTCCGGACCGCGGCTCGCGGGGACGCTCGCCCTCCATTTTCGCGCCCTGGAGGGCGAGCCTCCGGCGAGCCGCTTTTTGCCCCTTGAACGGGACGGCCTGCGCCTGTACATTGCCGTTTCCGCTACCAACAACGAAACGAGGACTCTTTTCATGGCCGGGATTTTCAAGGCGTACGACATTCGGGGTATTTACGGCGACACGCTGACGGAGGACACCGCGTATCGCATCGGGCGCGCGTTCGCGACATTCCTGAAATGCCGCAAGGTCGTCGTGGGCCACGATATGCGGCCGCATTCCCCCCCGCTCTTCCAGGCCTTGGCCCGCGGCCTGACGGAACAGGGCGCGGACGTGGTGGACATCGGGATGTGCTCGACGCCGATGTCCTACTTTGCCAATAACCGGCTCGGGGCCGACGCGAGCGTCATGATCACCGCCTCGCACAATCCCGGCGAGTGGAACGGGTTCAAGGTCTGCCGGGAAAAGGCCATCCCGATCAGCGGCGAGACCGGGATCCGGGATATCGAGCAAATCTGCCGCTCCGGCCAATTTGCCCCGGCCGCCGCGCGGCCCGGCACGATCAGCACCCACGAGATCCTCGACGAGTATGTCGCCTACATCCGCGGCTTCGCCGAGATCCGCCGCCCGCTCAAGGTCGTGGTGGATTACGCCAACGGCATGGGCGTCCTCGAGGGCAAGGTCCTGGACGGGTTGATGGAGATCGAGCCGCTGTTCAACACCCTCGACGGGACGTTCCCGAACCACGAGGCCAACCCGCTCAAGCACGACACGCTCGAGGCGCTCCAGGCCCGGATGCGCTCGGGCCGCTACGATTTCGGCATCGCGTTCGACGGCGACGCGGACCGCGTCGGGTTCGTCGACGAGCGGGGCGATATCATCGCGATGGACATCACCACGGCGCTGATCGCCGAGACAATCCTGCAGCACGAGAAGGGCCCGATCTTCTACGACCTGCGCAGCAGCTGGGCCGTGAAGGAGATCATCGAGGAAAACGGCGGCACGCCCATGATGTCGCGCGTGGGGCACGCCTTCATCAAGGCCCAGATGCGCGAGGCGAAGGCTCTTTTCGCCGGCGAGCTTTCCGGGCACTATTACTTCCGGGAGAACGGGTACACCGAGAGCGCGTCCCTGGCCGCCCTGTACATCGCCAACCTGGTCAGCCAGTCCGACCGGCCCCTCTCGGAACTGGTGAAGCCGATCCGCCGGTACTTCGCCAGCGGCGAAATCAATTCCGAGGTGCACGACGTCAAGGGCGTGCTGGGCCGCCTGCGCGCGAAATACGCCGCGGGGCGCATGATCGAGCTGGACGGGTTGAGCGTGGAATTCGAGGACTGGTGGTTCAACGTCCGCGCCTCGAACACCGAGCCGCTGGTGCGCCTGAACCTCGAGGCGAAAACGGCGGAGCTCATGGCGCGGCGCCGCGACGAGGTCCTCGCCGTGATCCGGGGCTGACCGGCGCCTACTTTTCGGAGACGCGCGGGCTCGCGCCGATCTCGAGGCGGCTGATGACAAAGGCCTTGCCCGGGGCCGGCAGGGACAACAGGCCGACGCGGACTTCCGCGATCCGGTCCCAGTTCAGCGGGCCCTCGGCGCCGGTGGGCGTCCGCCGGGCATCCCCGGAAAGCGCGCGGCCCCGCGCGCCAAAGTCCTTCAGCGGAATGGCGTAATAGCCCAGGGCGTTGCGTCGCCACGTCCGGTACGGGGCCAGCGGCAACTGCGCCATCACCGCCGGCGCGCCGCCGGGACCTTCCGAGGCCAGCCCGATATAGAGCGCCTCGGCGGCCGCGTCGGGGATGATGCGCAACCGCAGGTAGGATTTCGGCCGGTAGCGCCGGAGATCGAGCGGCCGGCGCAGCAGGATGGTCGCGTAGGAATCCTCCCGGTCCCGGAAAAGGATGTCCCACTCGAAGAGGCCGCCCTTCCAGCGCAGGATGTGGCGCGTGAGCGGCATCGGGTAGGCGGGCCCTTCGAGCACGTCGTGCGACCGGCCGGCCACGCGGATCGTCGCCAGCCGCTGTTCCGCAACCGCGCCGACGGCGGAGGCGGGCGGGGCCTGGCACCCGGCGGCCGCGAGGAGCAACCCCGCGCCCGCCAGGCACCATGCCCACTCGCCGCGTCCTCGCCGCATCCTGTTCAACGGGTTCCTCACAACGGCTCCGCTTTTCGCTGGAATTCTAGCCCTCGCCTGCTATGTTGTCTACGCGGTATTCATCCACCGGTCCAACGGCGCGGTAGCCAAGTGGTAAGGCGGAGGTCTGCAAAACCTCTATGCATCGGTTCGAATCCGATCCGCGCCTCCAATCCATAAAAAAAAACCCGCCGGGGTCCTGCGCCCCGGCGGGTGGAATTCCGCGGCCCGGTCAGGTCACGTACCGCTCTTCGGTCAGGTAGCGGTTCATGTGGTCGCACATCAGGGCAACCACCCTGATCTTCCGCCGCTTCGCCTTCTTGATCTCCTCCAGGGCAAAGTGGACGTTGGCACCCGCGGACACGCCGCAATAGACGCCTTCCTCGAGCCACAGGCGGTGCGTCATCTCGCGGGCAATGGTATCGGTGACCATGACCAGTTCGTCGATCAGCCCCTTCTCCTTGAGCATGCGGGAGACGATGCCGCCCTTGATCGGGGTGGACGGGAAATCCATGCCCACGTGCCAGGGCTCCTTGGAGCTGGCCGGCTGGATGCCGATCACCTTGACGCTCGGCACTTCCTTCTTCAGGACCTTCGCGATGCCGGCGAGGCTGCCGCCGGTCCCGATGGACTGCACGAACACGTCCAGCTTGCCGTCGGTCTGCTCGAGGATCTCCTGCGCGGTAATGTAATGGGCCTTGCAGTTGTCCTCGTTGCTGAACTGGCGCGCCCACCAGATTTTGCCGGGGTGGCCCGTCTCGTCCTCGAGGCAGAGCTGGCGGCCGGGCAATTCCACCTCGGCCCCGGCGATGCTTCGCTCGCGCAGGTGCTCGATGTCCGCCGGCTCCATCAGGCGCACCTCGGCGCCGACGTTCTTCATCATCTTCGACTTCTCCGCGCCGGCCTTGCCGGGCATGGTCTCGTAGATGGTGACGTTGTAGCCCAGCAGGCGGCCGACGGCGGACAGCGCGAAGCCGGTGTTGCCGGTGCTCGATTCGATGATCGTCGCGCCGGGCTTCAACTCGCCCCGGGCCGCCGCGCCCTGGATCATCTCCAGCGCGATGCGGTCCTTCAGGCTGCCGGACGGGTTCATGTATTCCAGCTTGGCCAGGATCTCCGAGCCGGTGCCCTGGGCGATCTTGTTGAGCCGGACCATCGGGGTGTTCCCGATCAGCTCCAGCACGCTGTCGTAGATCTTCTTCGGTGCTTGCATGTGCGCTCCGGGGTGCGGATTACTCCAGCTCCAGGCCGATCTTCATCGCCTTGGCCTTGTCCAGGTAGTAGCGGCCGGTGGCGACGTCGAACACCGCCATGCCCATCGGGTTGAACATCACGGCCTCGTTCCTGGGATAGGAGGCCATGGCGTTATGGCAGACGACGTCGGTGATGGCCTTGGTGTCCTCCTTCTTCAGCCCGCGCTCCTTGGCCATCATCTCGATGTCCGTCTTCTCGCGGCAGACCTCTTCCCAGTCGTCCACGATGATCGCCTTGGTATGGTCCAGGATGCTGGTCTTGTAGTCGCGGAGCGAGCAGTTGAGCTGCAGCGAGCCGGCCTTGGGCTTCTCGTCCACGTACGGGGCCTTGGAGACGGTGCAGGTGATGAAGATGTCCGCGTCCCGGTAGGCCTCCTGCCACGACTTGACCACCACGGTCTTGTCCTTGGCCGGGCCGTCGATCGTCGCCGGGTCCACGCCGCGGATGTCGAAGAGGGAGATCTTGCCGATCTGGTCCTTCATGATGTCGACGACCATCTTGTAGTGGTGCCGCCCGATCGGGCCCCAGCCCAGGATGGCGACGTTGGCCTTGGAGAGCGGCCGGGCCTTGAGGAAGTGGCGGATCATCAGGCCGGAGACCGAGGCCGTGCGCACGATGCTCAACAGCGCCGTGTTGATCGTGGCCACGGGCACGCCCGTGTCGGCCTCGTTCAGGATCACGACGCTGTGCGCGCGCGGCAGGCCGTGGTCGATGTTGGCCGGGAAGCTGGCGATCCACTTGATGCCGGCGAGGTTGATCTTGCCGCCGACGAAGGCGATCAGGGCGATGATCCGGTTCGTCAGGTCGCGGTAGCGCAGGTACGGCTTGATCGGCTGGACGAAGTCCTTCTGGTCCAGGCAGCGGACGGCGTCCTCGATGACGTTGATGGTCTCGTCCCAGTGAAACCCGATCTTCAGCAGGTCCTTCTCGTTCAGGTATAGCATGGCATTCTCCTCTTGTTTTGGTTTTACGATTCCGGGCACGCCGCCGCGCGGCGCGTCAGAAATTCTGCGGGATGAAGCCCTTCTTCTGGGGCTCGATGAACATCGAGGCCAGGCCGAGCTTCTTCATGCGCATGAAGTTTTTCCAGCGCTCCTCGCCGATGGCCGCGCGGATGGTGCCCGGCTTGAGCTTGCGCGCCGGGAACGAGGCGGACAGGGCCACGGAGAGGGTGTTGAGCCGCTCCTCCTTCGCGCTGGTCAGGGTCAGCTTGACCACGAACGCGCCGTCCACGGTCGGGCTGGTGAACCGGTAATCCTTGCCGATTTTCTCGACGAGCATGATACGTCCTCCGCTGTTCGGGTTCGCCCGCCCTCCCTTTGCGGGGAAGGCGGAAACCTTGAGAACATGGCGAAAGACGCCAACAAAGTCAACCTTGTTGCCCCGGACCCGTTTCACCGCAGGAGCGCAGGCCGAGCTTCTTCAGGATCGTTTCCGCCGGGCAGAAATGGGTGAACGCCGACTGGATCAGGTTGACGCCGACGAAGGCCGTCAACAGCAGCCACCACGGGCTGATGAAACTCAAGCCGAGGCTCAACAGGACCATCGTCCCGGCCATCACGCGCACGCCATTTTCAACGGTCATGGTGCACCTCCATCCACTGGGATCAACGTCCAACGCCCAACAACCAACGCCCAACATCCAACAGATTACATCACGGACTCGACCGGCAGGGCGAAGGCGCGGATGCCCTCGCCGGGGTACAGCCGTGTCTTGAAGTCCGACAGGGCCGCGACCAGTTCCTTTTCCTTGGCCGCCGGCACGGCGGTGAAAACCAGGACGGACTTCCCCGGCCACGCGTGCGTCCCGAGGTGCTTGCCCGTCGCGCCTTCGCCGATGACGTTGGTCAGCTCGGTGTAGGCGTGCACGTCGTGCCGCCCGATCAGTTCGCGGATCTCGGCCTGCCGCTCCTCGGGGCAGATGATCATCAGCAGTTTCATATTATTCCTTCACTTCTGTAGCTCCGGCGCTCCGCCGCCGGAGCTGTTTATCCGCCGGCAGAGCGGCGGAACTGCAGCTCTAGGCCGCCTTCTTCCTCCCGTACATCATGGCGTACACCACGGGAATCACCACCAGGGTGAAGGCCGTGGACACGAACAGCCCGAAGATGATGGACCACGCCAGGCCGCTGAAGATCGGGTCGAACGTGATCGGCCACGCCCCGAGCATCGTCGTGCCCGCGGTCAGGAAGATCGGCCGGAACCGCACGGCGCCGGCCTCGACAATCGCCTCCTTCAGGTTCTGCCCGCGCTCGGTCGCGCTGCGGATGAAGTCGATCAGGATGATGGCGTTGCGCTGGACGATGCCGCCGAGCGCGATCATGCCGATCATCGCCGTCGCGGTGAAGAAGACCGGGTCGGCATAGCCGCCGATGGTCTTGCCGGTCAGCACGTTGAGCAGCCAGAAGCCCGGCATGATGCCGATCAGGGTCAGCGGGATGGACAGCATGATCACGACCGGCAGCAGGTACGAGCCGGTCTCGTAGACCAGCAGCACGTAAATCGCCAGGAGGGCCGCCGAAAACGCGAGGCCCAGGTCGCGGAAGACGTCCAGCGTGATCTTCCACTCCCCCTCCCCGGTCCAGCTTGCCTCGATCCCCGCCGGCAGCGGGTTCTTCTTAAGCCACGCCTGCATCGCGAGCACGGCGTAGGCGGGGCCGCGCCCGGCCATCTCGGCGGTGACGTACACCACGCGCCGCATGTTCTTGTGGAAGATCGTCTTGTCGTACACGTTCTCCTCGAACCGGCCGATCTCGCCAAGCTGCACGCTGTTCCCCATCCGGCCCTTCACGGGCAGGGTCAGGAGGCGGGCCGGGTCGGACCGCTTCTCGCGGGGCAGGCGCAGGATGATCGGCAGCTCGTTCTGCTCGGTCGGCACGTGCACCGTGCCCGCCGGGAACCCGCTCATCGCCAGGCGCAGGCTGTTGACGACGTCCTCCGTCGAGATGCCGTTCAGGCCGGCTTTCGTGCGGTCCACGCGGAAGAACAGTTTCTGCTGGTCCGCCTCGACCGTGTCGTCCACGTCCACCACGCCCTGCTCCTCGCGGAGCCTCGAGCCGACCGTCTTGCCCGCCGCGATCAGCTCGTCGTAGCCGTGGTGCGGGCCGCCGTAGATTTCCGCCACGACCGTGGACAGGACCGGCGGGCCGGGCGGCGCCTCGACGATCTTGACCAGCGCGCCGTGCCGCGCCGCCAGCGCCTCAATGTCGTTTCGGATCCGCAGGGCGATGCCGTGGCTGGCCATCTCGCGCTGCTGGCGGGGCAGCAGGTTGATCCGCACGTCCGCGACGTTCGGCCCCTGCCGCAGGTAGTAGTGCCGCACGAGGCCGTTGAAGTCCATCGGCGAGCCCTCGCCCACCGTCGCGGTAAAATCCACGACCTCGGGCACGGTCCGAAGATAGTCCTCCAGGTCGCGCACGGCGGCGTCGGTCGCTTCCAGCGTGGCGCCCTCGGGCAGGTCCACGACGAACTGCAGCTCGTTCTTGTTGTCGAACGGCAGCATCTTCAGCGGCACCAGGCCGGTCGCGGCCAGGACGATGGAGAACACGAACAGGCCGCCCATCACGAGCAGCAGCAGGCCGCCCTTGCCGCGCGAATCCAGGAACGGGCGGACGAGCCGGTCGTACACGCGGAAGGTCGCCGTGGCCTTGACGTCGTAGGCGGACGCGCCGGCGGCCGGCTCCTTGAGCAGCTTGTTCGAGACCCACGGCGTGATGGCGAGGGCGACGAAGAGCGAGCTGATCATCGTCAGCGGCACGTTCAACGCCATCGGGGCCATGTACGGGCCCATCATGCCGGTGATGAAGAACATCGGCACGAACGACGCGATGATCGAGAGCGTCGCCAGCACGATCGGCGGCATGACCTCCTCCATCGCCAGGGCGACGGCCTGCAGCCGCGGGAAGCGCCGCAGGGCGAGGTGGCGGGAGATGTTCTCCACGCCGACGATCGGGTTGTCCACCAGCAGGCCGAGCGCCAGGATCAGGGCGAAGAGCGTCACCCGGTTGATCGTGTAGCCCAGCAGGTAGTTGAAGAGCAGCGTCAGCGAGTACGTGATCGGGATGGCCAGCCCGACGATCACGCCCTCGCGCCAGGTCATGGCCAGCGCGATCATGCCGACGACGGTGATCAGCCCCATGACGAGGTTCATGACCAGGTCGTTGACCTTCTCGTTGGCCGTCTCGCCATAGTTGCGCGTGATGCGGACCTGCACCTCGTCGGGGATGACGCTGCCGCGCAGGCCGGCCAGCGTCTGCTCCACCTCGCGCGCGACCAGCACCGCGTTGCTGCCCTTCTTCTTCGCCACGGCGATCGTCACCGCGGGGCGGGATTCCGCATCGGCCCCGCCCGAGCCGGGGCCGAACCCGATCCGGCTGTAGCTCGCGACCTCGTCCGCGCCGTCCACGACCTCGGCCACGTCCCGCAGGTAGACCGGCCGGTCGTGGTACAGGCCGACCATCAGGTGGCGGACCTCGTCCACGTTCTGCAGGAACGGCCCGACCTCGACGGCGATTTCCTCGTCCGCCTTGGCGAACGAGCCGCTCTCCATCTGGGCGTTGGAGATTTTCAGCGCGCCGGCGATCTCCATGGGCGAGAGGCCGTAGGCGGTCAGCCGCTCGGTGTCGAGGTACACGTGGACCACGCGCTTGCGGCCGCCGTGGATCGTGATGCGCGCGCTGTCCGGGATGCGCTGGAGCTTGCCGGAGACCTCCTCCGCCACGCGGTGGAGCGTGTCCGCGTCGAGCCCCGGCCCGTAGAGCGCCGCGCTGACGATCGGCACGTCGTCGATCTCGATGGGCTTGATCACCCAGCCCGCGATGCCCGGCGTGGTCTTGTCGATGTTCTGGAAGACCTTGTTGTAGATCTTGATCAGGCTTTCCTCGCGGTCCTCGCCGACGAAGAAGCGCACGGTGACCACGGCCATGCCCGGCCGGGACATGGAGTAGACGTATTCCACGCCGTCGATCTGGTAGAGCAGCTTCTCGAGGCGCGAGGAGACCAGTTGCTCGACCTCCTCCGCGCTGCCGCCGGGATACATCACCATCACGTCGGCCAGCGGCACGACGATCTGGGGCTCCTCCTCGCGCGGCGTCACGATCAGGGCCACGGCGCCGGCGGCGAGGCTGATCAGGATCAGCAGGACCGCCAGGTTGCCCTTGAGAAAGGCCTGGATGACCGATGAAAAGAATCCCTGCCGCTGTTCCATGGCTCAATCCTCCCGCCGGGGCTCGGCCAGGACCGTCTCGCCCGGCTTCAGCCCGGATAGAATCTCCACGTCGTCGCCGTATGCCGGCCCGGTCTTCACCAGCCGCCGGACGGCGCGCCCGTCCCGCGCGACCTGCACCCACTCGAGCTGGCCCGACCGGTACACCGCGCTCTTCGGGATCCGGATGGCCTCCCGCGCCTCCTCCTCCACCCACAGCCGGCCGAACGTGCCGGGCAGCACCTCGCCCGCGACGCCCTCGAGCCGGACCTTGACCTTCTGCGTGCGGCTGGACGGATCCACCTCGCTGACGATCTCCGCGACCTGGCCCTTGATGGTCCGCTCGGGGCGTTCCAGCGCGACGTCCACTTCCTGGCCGAGCGCCAGGCGATCGATCAGCCGGACGGGCACGGGCGCCTCGAGGCGCATCCGGGCCGGATCGTAGACCGCCAGCAGCGGCATGCCGGGGTTGGCGAGGTCGCCCGCCTCGATCCGGCGGTCCGTCACCACGCCGTGGATCGGGGCCACGATCTGCGCGTAGGTCAGCATGACCTTCACCTGGTCCACCTGCGCGCGGGCGGACTGGAACATGGATTCCGCCGCGGTCAGCGCCTGTTGCGTCGTCGCGTTCTTCTCGAACAGCCCGCGGGCGCGCTCGTACTCCGACTCCGCCCGCTTGAACTGGGCCTCCGCGGCCGCGAGCTGCTCGCGGATCTCGCGGTCGTCCAGCGTCACGAGCACCTGCCCGTTGGTCACCGTGTCGCCCGCGTGGGCAAACACGGCCTTAACATAGGCGGGAATCCGCGCGCTCAAGTTGATCTTCTCCTCCGAGGCCGTCGTGCCGACCACGTAGATCCGGGTCGCCAGCGGCTCGACCTTGACCTCCACCGTCGCCGCCCCCTCGGGCACGGCGATCCCGGCCGGCGCTTCCACGACGCCCGGGGGAACCTTCTCCGCGCAGGAACCGGCGGACCAGACGATGACCACGGCCAGCCCGACCACGCCCGCGACCGGGCGCCAGGCCTTGCCAAGAAACGATGTCCACTTGCTCATGGTGTGCTCTCCTTTTCTTAATCTTCATCACGGGCTCGCGGGAGCTCGCCCCTCCATAAAAAACAATTGGAGGGCGGAGCTCCTGCGACGCCGTTACAGCGATTCCGGTTTGATGTATTTCCCCGCCAACTTCCCCATCGCCCGGTCGAGGTTCGACCGCGCGGTGACGTAATCGTATTCCGCCGCCACGGCGCGGGTGCGCATGGCCGTGACGCCGACCTGGGCCTGCAGGAGGAGCGCGACGTCCGCCGCGCCCTGCTCGTACTGTTCCCGCGTGATGCGCAGCGCCTCGCGCGCGCTCTCCAGGCTCTTGCGGGTGACCTCCAGGCGCTCGTGCGCCTCCTTCGCGCCCAGGTAGGCCTGGGTCAGGTCGAGCCGGAGGTTCTGCTCCGCCTTCGTCTCCTCCGCCCGCGCCGCCTCGAGTTCGGCCCGCGCGGCGGCGACGGCCCCGCGGGAGCGGCGGCCGTCGAAGACGTTCAGTTCCGCCATGACGCCCGCGGTGTAGCTCTGCTCGAAATCGCTGGAGACGTCGCTGTCCCAGTCCGACGAGGCGAAGGCGTTGAAGGCCGGCCCGTACTCGCGCCGCGCTTTGCTCAAGGCCTGTTCCTTGATACGGACCATCCGGCGCGCGGCGGCCAGTTCGGGCCGGTTCTCCACGGCCGACGGATCGGGCGCGACGCACTTCTCCTCCGGCGGCGCGGCGCCCTCTTCCAGGTTCTCCTCCGTCACCAGGTCGCGGCCGATGGCCGTGTTGAGCGCGGCGACGGCGAGGTGCAGGCCGTGGCGCGCGCGGATCAGGTCCTCGCGGGCCTGGGCGAGTTGCGTTTCGAGATTCAGCACATCCGTCTTCACCGCGCTGCCGGCCTCGAAGCGGGCCTGGGCCGCGCGCAGGCTTTCCTCGATGCTGGCGACGGCTTCCTCCTGGACCGCGGCGAAGGCCCGGGCCTGGAGCGCGCCGTGGTAGCCGCGGGTGACCTCGTGGATCAGCTGGTTGCGCGCGGCGGCCAGCATTTCCTCGGTGGCCTCCGCGCCGAGCCGCGCCATCCGGTTGTCCGCCTCGCGCCGCCCGCTGTCGTACAGGCGCCACTTGACGGAGACGCTGCCGCGCAGGTTCTCCGTGTCGTCGGGCTCGTTGGGATTGAAGGCGGGGTCCTGCATGTTCAGCTGGCGCTGGTTCAGGGTCATCATGAACGCCTGGGGCGGATTGTCGCTGCGGGCGACATTCGCCGAGACGTCCACCCAGGGGTAGTACGCCGACCGCGCCTGGCGCTGCATGGCGCGCGCCGAGTCCACGCGGGCCTCGGCGGCCTGCAGGTCCGGGTTGGCGTCCAGCGCCGCGCGGATCGCCTCGTCCACCGTCACCGCCGGGGCCGACGCGGCCGCGCCCAGGACCAACAGTCCCGCCATCCGCCATCCATTTTTTCCGATTCGCCTCGCGCTCATCGCCGCTCCTTTCCGTATCCTGGCCCTTAATGTATCAAGCTATCATGATATGTCAATACCATTAAAATCCCTTTTCACGCTTTTTTAAAATGGCCCGGGCGTCCCGCCGGCCTCCGTCACGGCCGGGACGGCCGTTTCACTTTTCACAGCCGGTCGACGTTCAGCGCTTCCTCGGTCAGCGCCGCGGTGGCCTTCTCGATGGCCTTGAGGAACCGGCCGCCCTGCTCGCCGTCAATGATCCGGTGGTCGAAGCTGAAGCTCAAGTACAACTGGTCGCGGATCACGACCTGCCCCTCCATGACCACCGGCGCCTTGAAGACCGCGCCCATGCCGAGGATCGCGACCTGCGGCTGGTGGATGATCGGCGTGCCGATCAGGCTGCCGAACGAGCCGAAGTTGGAGATGGTGAACGTCGCGCCCTCGACGTCGGACCGCTTCAGGGCCTTGGCCCGGGCGACGCCGATCAGCCGGTTCAGGTCCTTCGCGACCTCCGGGAACGTCATGCGGTCGGCCTGCCGCACGACGGGCACCACGAGCGTCTCGTCCGCCAGCGCCACGGCGCAGCCGATGTTGATCTCCTTGCGGAGGATGATGTTCGTGCCGTAAATCGAGGCGTTGATCTTCGGGAAATCGCGCAGCACCCGGGAGGTGACAAACAGCAGGACGGCCGTGTAGGTCAGCTTGGCGTTGTACTTGTTGAAGAAATCGTCCTTGATCCGGTTGCGCAGTTCGACGATGTGCGTCATGTCCACGGCGTGCACCATCATCACGTGGGCGCTGGTGTGGATGGACTGGACCATGTGGTCGGCGATGGTCCGCCGCAGCGAGGTCATGGGCACGATCTCCCCGAGCTCGGCCAGGTCGTCCGCCTTGACCTCGGGCTTGCCGGCGAGGGCGGGCACGGACATCGCGCCGACGGGCCGGCGGGCCAGGTGCCGCAGCAGGTCGGTCCGCGAGATGCGCCCGTGGCGGCCCGTGCCGCGGATCGTCTGCAACTCGGCCATGGAGACGTTGTTCTGCATCGCCAGCCGCAGCACGTACGGGGAGAAGTAGTCGCGGCTGATCTCCGGCAGTTCCCCGCCGCCGTTGGGGGCGGGCGCGCCCGGGGCCGGTCCGGACGGCGGATAGGCCTTCTCGACCGACGGCGGAACGGCGGGCGCCAGGGCCAGGGCGTCGTCCGCGGCCTCGGACTCGATGAGGCCGATGATCTCGCCGGCGGCGGCGATTTCGCCCTCGCGCTTGAGGCAGGCGGCCAGCCGGCCGGCGGCCGGGCTTTCGACCTCGACGGTGGTCTTGTCGGTCTCGACCTCGAGCAGCTTCTCGTCCACGGCGATTTCCTCGCCGACCTGCTTGAGCCACTTGATGATGGTGCCCTCGGCCACGCTCTGGCCCATCTGCGGCATGAGGATCGGTACTTGTTTCATGGTCGGGTCCTCAATAGTCCATCAGTTCCACGAGCGTTTCGCAGAGCCGATCCGCGTCCGGCCGGTAGGCGCTTTCGAGCTCGGGGGCGAAGGGCACGGGGCAGTCGGGGGCCGTGACGCGCATCACGGGCGCGTCGAGCAGGTGGAAGGCGCGCTCCGCGATGAGCGCGGCGAGCTCGGCCCCGAACCCGCCCGTGCGCCAGCCCTCGTGCAGGATCAGCGCGCGGTTCGTCGCGGCCACGGCGGCGACGATCGTGTCCGAGTCGTACGGCTTGAGGGTGCGCAGGTCGACGACCATGACCTCGTGGCCCTCTTCGGCGGCCAGGCGCTCGGCGGCGCGCAGGGCTTCGTGGACCATCGCGCCGTAGGTCAGGATCACCGCGTCGCGGCCGGGGCGCGCGACCCGCGCGACGCCGAGCGGGACGGGATCGAAGGCCTCGGGGAGCATCTCCTTGACGTGGCGGTACAGGAACTTGTTTTCCAGATAGACCACCGGGTTCGGATCCATCACGGCCGAGAGCAGCAGGCCGCGCGCGTCGGTGGGCGTGGCGGGATAGACCACCTTGAGGCCCGGCATGTGGCAAAAGAAGGCCTCGAGTTCCTCGGAGTGGAACGGGCCGCCGCCGAACCCGCCGCCGCACGGCGCGCGGATGGTCAGGGGGACGGCGGCGCCGGTCCGGTAGTGCGTGGTCGCGGCGTTGTTGAGCACGTGGTGCAGGGCGGTCATGCCGAAGTCCACGAACTGCAGCTCGACGACCGGGCGCAGGCCCTGCGTGGCCATGCCGATGGCGGACCCGAAGATCGCGGACTCGCTGATCGGCGTGTCGAAGACCCGGTCGGCGCCGAACTCCGCCTGGAGGCCGAGCGTGACCTTGAACGCCCCGCCGAAGGCGCCGACGTCCTCGCCGTAGACGACGACCTCCGGCCGCTCGCGGAGCAGCCGGCGCAGGCCCTGGCGGATGGCCTCGAGGTAGGTGGTCTCACGCATCGGCGTAGACCCCGTGGGTGAGCGTCGCCGGGTCGGGCGCGGGCTCGGCGAGGGCCCGGTGGTAGCCGGCGTCCACCTCGGCCTGGCATTCCTGCCCGATCCGGTCGAACGCGGCGGCGGCCAGCGCGCCCTCCGCGGCCAGGCGCTCGCGGGCGAGGCGCAGCGGGTCGCGCGCGGCATACGACTCGACCAGTTCCTTCGGCACGTAGGCGCAGTCGTCGTGCTCGCCATGCCCGCGCATGCGCATGGTGTCGCACTCCAGCAGGATCGGCCGGGGCTTCTCCCTCATTTTCGCGAGCAGCTCGCGGGCGAGCCGGTGCAGGCCCACCGCGTCGTTGCCGTCGGCGACCAGCCCTTCCATGCCGTAGCCGGACGCGCGGTCGGCGAGGCGCGCGCACCGGTACTGGCTGGCGCTGGGCGTGGAATAGGCAAATTTGTTGTTCTCGATCACGAAGAGGACGGGCGCGTCGAAGACCGAGGCGAAGTTCAACGCCTCGTGGAAATCGCCCGTGCTGGTCGCGCCGTCGCCGATGTAGGCCACGCCGACGGCCGGGCGACCGAGCCGGCGCCGGGCCATCACGCCGCCGGTGACCACGGGGAGCATGGCGCCGAGGTGGGAGATCATGGCGTACACGCCGTTCGCGAGGTTCCCGTAGTGGACGTTCCCGTCGCGGCCGCGGGTCGGACCGGTCGCGCGGCCGAGGTACTGCCGGAAGATGTCGAGGACGGGCATGCCGCGGGCCAGGTGGACGGTCATGTTGCGGATGCAGGGCGCGAAGAGGTCGTCCGGCCCGCCGGCGCAGGCCGTCGCCGCGCCGATCGCCTCCTGGCCGATCCCGGTGTACACGCCGCCGAAGATCCGGCCCTGGTGGTAGAGCCGGACCAGCCGCTCCTCGGTCAGCCGGGCGCGCCACATGCAGCGGACCACGGCCTCCCAGTCCTCCCGTGGAACCGCCGTTTTATGGGTCGTCGATTTCACATCCAAGCTTGTGAAAAATAGCCCCTCCGCGCCGGAATTGCCAAGGCAAATCCAGAGCCCGGCATCCTCTTCGAGACTCCAGCCGCAGACTCGACAACCATGGCCGCGACGCTTATGATACTCTTTTCGGAAGGAGCGAGAATCCACCCGGCGGAGGGAGTGTTGACGTGCGACTGGCAGTCATGCAGCCTTACTTTTTCCCGTACCTCGGGTACTTCCAGCTCATAGCGGCTGCGAACAAATTCATCCTGTACGACAACCTGAACTACATCCGGCAGGGCTGGATGCACCGCAACCGCATCCGCCTCAAGGGAAACGGCCCGGTCTATTGTTCGGTACCGCTGGTCGGCGCCGGTTCGTTCGTCAAGATTCGCGACGTGCGCATCGATCCCACGCGCCGGTGGCCCGGCAAGTTCCTGGACCAGCTCTCGTTCAACTACGGGCGAGCCCCGTTCTTCAACGAGGTCTTTCCCGTGATCGAGCAGGCCGTGCAGCGGCATGCCGAACGCCTGACGGAAGTCAACCGGAACGGCATCATCGCCGTCGCCGAATTCCTGGGGATCAAGACGCTGATTTCGAGCGACATCACCCGCTACGAGGCGTTCGAGGCCGCGGTCCTGAAGCCCGACAGCGCTTTGATTCGCGCCTTGGGCGAGGAGATGGGGACCGGCGACGTCAAAACGCTGCGGGTACTGCACCTCTGCCGCCGCGAAGGCGCCGAGGTTTATATCAATCCGCCCGGAGGCCGGGACCTGTATTCCAAGGACGTGTTCCGGCGGAACGGCGTGGCCCTGCAGTTCCTCGAGCCGCGCCTTTCGCCCTATCCGCAGCAGGAGGAACCGTTCCTGCCCGGGTTGTCCATCCTCGACGTCCTGATGCACTGCGGGCGGGAGGGCGCGCGACGGCTCCTGGACGACTATACCCTGGCATAGCGGCTGGAGGGCGACGGGCCTCCGTCGCCGCGCGAAGGACCGACCCGCGCTGAAGTGGAGCCCGGGGTGGCCCCGGCCCTCCCGGTTTTTTACTGATGGCAATGCAAGGCGTTGTGTTAGGATTCGCCGGGGTGAACATCAACTTTTTCAGCCTGACGGTGTGCGTGTTCGGCGCGGCGTTCGTGCTGACGTACGTCCTGACGCCGCTGACCATCCGTCTTGCTTCCCGGCTCGGGATGATGGACCGGCCGGACGCCCGCCATGCCCACGCGCGCCCCACGCCGCGCGCGGGTGGGTTGTCGGTGTTCCTGGGCTTCCACGCGGGCTGCGCCGTCTGCCTCCTTCTCCTCGGCCCCCGTTTCGCCGGAGACCTCGGCCCGGCCTGGTGGCGGCGCTTCGCGGCCGTGTCTGCGGTGCTGCTCCTCGTGGGGCTGGCGGACGACGCGCGGAGACTGCGCCCGCTCGTCAAGCTCGCCGGCCAGGCCGCGGCAGCGATGCTCGCCTACGCGCTGGGCATCCGCTTCGGCGCAATGCTGCAAATCCCGCTGCCGCAGATAGCGGACCTGCTCCTGACCGTCGGCTGGTTCCTGGCGATCATCAACGCGTTCAACCTGATTGACGGGATCGACGGCCTGGCCGCTGGGCTGGCGCTGATCGCCTCGCTGGGGCTGATCGTTTCCCTGATTCTCCGGAAACAAACGGGCGACGTGGCGATGATCCTCTCGCTGACCGGCGCGTGCCTTGCCTTCCTGCGCTACAACTTTCATCCCGCCCGGATCTTCCTCGGCGACGGCGGGAGCATGTTCCTCGGGCTGACGATCGCGGCCACCGCCTGCAGCACGGCCTCGAAGAGCGCCCTGGTCCCGTCGCTCCTCGTGCCGCTGCTGGCCGTGGGGGTTCCGGTTTTCGACACCCTGCTGGCGGTCTGGCGGCGCGGCGTCCGGAAGGTCCTGCGCCCCCGCGCCGCGATCATGGAGCCCGACAACGAGCACCTGCACCACCGGCTCGGGCGCGCGGGCCTGTCCCAGCGGCAGGTCGCGACGCTGCTGTACCTCTTGAGCGCGGCCATGGTCATCGTCGGGCTGCTCATGATGACGTTCAGCTCGCACGTGCTGGGCATCTCGCTGACGGCGTTTGTCGGGGGCGTGTACGTCGTAGTCCGTCACTTGGCGCACGTGGAATTGTGGGACACCGGCACGGCGATCCTACGCGGCCTGGAGCGGCCCCCGCGCAAGACAATCGCGGTGCTGCTGTATCCGCTGGCGGACGTCATCCTCATGGCGGGGCTCCTGGCCGCCACGATCCATTTCTTTTCTGAAGCGCCGGAAGGCCGGTTCCTGGAACGCGTAGTGCGCGACTCCGTGGTCTGGGTGGGCATCCCGTTCCTGATCCTGATCCTGACGGGCACCTACCGGCGGGTCTGGACCCGCGCCGGGGCCGCGGAATTCGCGGTGCTTTTGGCCTCGCTCGCCGGGGGCCTGCTGTTCGCGACCGGGCTGGCCGACCTGCTGTTCGGGTATACCGCGCGGGATCTCGCGACGCGCCTGGCGGTCTATGGAGGGCTCGCCGTCGCCGCCCTGGCCGGATTGCGGGCCATACGACCGATCGTGCTGGACCTGATGGCCGGCCGGCGGCCGCCCGCAGCGGCAGGGCCGGCCCGCCGCCTGCTGCTGTACGGGGCCGGCGACCGCGCCATGCTGTTCCTGCAGGAACACGGCTACGCGGCCCTCGAGGGCCAGGGCCGCGAACACATCGCGGGCCTGCTGGACGCGGACACGAACCTCTACGGCCGCCTGATCCACGGGTACCACGTACTGGGCGGCATGGACTGGCTGCTCCAGGAAGCCGGCGCCGTGCCGTTCGACGAACTGGTTATCGCCGCGGACCTTGAGCCGGCGGAACGGGCGCGCTTGCTCGACATCGCCCGGCGGCGGGGCCTGGAGGTCAGCGAGTGGCGGACGGATCGGCGGCGGCTGGACGCGGGGGGAAGCCAACGATGAGCAAGCTGTCGTCATGCGGCCAGGCGCTCTTCAACGGGTTCCTGCAGGTCGCCGCCGGGGCCGCCGAGTATTTCCGGCCTTGGACCTTCGACGTCCCGCTGGCCATCCGCCGGGAAACCAGCGACCGCCTGCGCCGCGTCCAGCAGATGTACCTGAAGTGCGTCCGGCGCTTCGCCGAGCACTTTGACCGCTACCGCGACCTGATGCCGGTGCCCGACCGGGTCGCCGAGATCCTGGCCCTCTGCCGCCGCAAGCCGTACCGCCCCGGCACGTACCGCACCGATTTCGTCGTCGACGAGGCCAACCGGGTGCGGCTGATCGAGACCACCTGCCGGTTCGCCATGAACGGCTACTTCACCTCCGGGTTCTTCGTCCATACCCTGGCGGACCGCTACCTCGCCGGGCGGCCGGCGATCCGGAAGATCGACGAATACACGGCGTTTTTCGACCGGTACATGAACTACTTCGGACCGTTCGACCACGTGTGCCTGCTCAAGGGGGCCGACGACCGGAACGACACGAAGTTCGTCATCCCGGTTTTCGAGGCCGCCGGCTTCCCGGTGCGGGTCATCCGCACCCCCGATGTCCCCGCCCGCGTCGCCGAATTCCAGGGCGCGGCCGTGCTCGGCGAGCTGTCGCACGAGGAACTGTGCGGCCTGCCGACGGAAACCATCGAGGCCATCATCAACGCGAATTCGATGAACGACCTGCGCACCGTGTTCCTGATCCACGACAAGCGTTTCTTCGCGCTGCTGCACCAGGACGCGTTCGCGGGCGAGGCCCTGGCCCCCGCGGAGCTCGCGGAACTCCGCTCGTATGTGGTCCCGACGTACACGCGGCGGCTGAATCCCGACCTCTGGCGGCGGGCGCGCGACGACAAGGACGGCTGGATCGTCAAGCCGCACAACATGGGGAAGAGCATCGACGTGTACGCGGGATGCCTGACGGAGGCGTCCGAGTGGCGGGCCCTGTTCGACTCCGGCCGGGCGGACAATATGGTCCTGCAGGAATTCGTCCCGCAGCGTCGATTTCGGGGCGCGATAGGGGACAAGACCTATCACGACTACGTCGTCGGCACCCTGCTGTTCTTCGAGGACGGGTATTTCGGCCCCGGCATGTGCCGGGCCTCGTCGTTTCCCGTGACCAACAAAGTCGACGACCGCAAGGTCGCGCCGCTGGTGACGGAAGACATTTCCTGTTTGGACCCGGATACCATCGTATGACCCCACCCCTGGTCAGCGTAAAAGTGCCCACGTACAACCACGAGCGGTATATCGAGGCGTGCCTGGACGGCATCCTGGCCCAGAAGACGTCCTTCCCCTTCGAGGTGATCGTCGGCGAGGATGGCAGCACGGACGGCACGCGGACCATCGTCGAGACGTATGCGAAGGCGCACCCGGAGGTCATCCGGGTCGTCACCTCCGAAAGCAACATCGGGCCGGCGCGCAACCTCGCGCGTATCCGGGCGGCCTGCCGCGGCGCCTACGAGGCCATGTGCGAGGGGGACGATCTCTGGATAGACCCGCGCAAGCTTCAGCGGCAGGTCGACTATCTCGATACCCATCCCGACTGCGTGTACTGTTTTCACGACACGCTTTTCTACCGCGAGGATAAGGGCGCGCGGCCCCGGTACTACTGCCCGGCCAACCTGTCGGAGTTTCCGACGGTGGCCGACGTGCTGGAGCGTCCGCCCTTCACCGCCACGTCCAGCATCGTCGCCCGCCGGTCGTTTTTAGATTCGCTGCCCTCCTGGCGAACCCAGGTCCTGTGCAGCGACCTGGTCGTCCGCCTCTGGGGTCCGCACGCGGGATGCGTCGGCTACCTGAAAGAGGTCATGGCGCTCCGACGCCGGCACGCGGGCGGCCTCTCCATGCGGACCGGCCACCGGCGGATGGCGGAGGAGGCGATCAAGGCCTACCGCCTGTTCGACGAGGCCACCGGCGGCCGGTACCGCCGGCTCATCCGGGCGAGTATCGCCTTCGAACGGCACCACGCCTGGCTCGGTCCTCTCTGTTACGCATGGCACCCGGCCCGGGCGCTCGCCCGCTACCGGGCCTTCCAAACCGGCGCGGGATTATAAATTCCATGAAGATTTTCCTCGACGCTCTTTCGCGCGTCCCGACGGTGAGCATCGGGACCCAGGCGCTGATCATCGGCAGCCTGCAGATCCTCCGTCGCCGGTTTCCCGACGCGACGTTCGTGATGCTGACCAGCCACCCCGGCCAGGAGCGCCACTACCTCGACGCCACGGGCATTCCCATCGAGTACGTGCCGCGGCATCCCTCGCAGTGGGGCACGCTCCGGCAGTTCCGCGCCATCGTGCGGGGCGTGGACGCCGTGGCCTGCGCGTGGGGCGACGGCTACGTCGGAAAGCCGGCGTGGCGGATCCTGCAGAAGACGTTCCCCCTCCAGCAGGCGGGCATCCCGCTGGTCCTCGTCACCGCCTCGCTCGGCCCCTTCCGCGCGGGGCTCGACGCTTGGCTCGCCCGCCGGGCGCTCGCGCTGTTCGATCGGCTGACCGTGCGCGACCTGAATTCCCAGCGCCACCTGCGGGCGGCAGGCCTCTCCGATGTCCGCTGCCTGCCCGATACGGCCTTCGTGCTGGAGCCGGCGCCGGACGCCGCCGTGGATGAAATCCTTCGGCGCGAGGGCATTCCGAGCGGCGAGTCGCCCGTCGGCATCAATCCCAGCATCCTGCTGCACCACCGCTTTTCCGCCGTGAACGGACGGCCCTACCCGCCGGTCGTGGCGGCGCTGATCGAACACGTCCGCCGGGCCACGCAACGCCCGGTCCT
The DNA here is from genome assembly GCA_018001225.1 of Kiritimatiellia bacterium. Lineage (NCBI taxonomy): Bacteria > Pseudomonadati > Kiritimatiellota > Kiritimatiellia > Kiritimatiellia bacterium. The sequence goes on from JAGNIJ010000033.1 coordinate 42,656, forward strand.
GCTGATCCCGCACCAGATCTATCCCGCCGGCTTCCCCGGTCTGACGCCGGAAATCCGGCTCTCTTGGGACGGCGACGATCGCGCCGCCGCGGAGCTGGTGTTTCAATCGCTGGCATCCCGGGAAGGCGTGTACGCGCTCGCGGGCGATTACTCGCCGGCGGAGTACAAAGGCATCCTGAAGCGGTGCGAGCTGTTCGTCGGCGGCCGCATGCACGCCGTCATCAGCGCCGTGTCGGCGGGCACGCCCTCGGTGATCATGCAGTACAGCCACAAGGCGTCAGGCGTGATGGAAATGCTGGGCCTGTCGGACCGGGTGTGGGACATCCGCTCGCCGGAGTCCGCCCTGTCCGGTCTCGTCGAGCAGGCCTGGCGGGACCGGGTGGAGTTGCGCGCGCGACTCCGCGAGCGAAGCGGAAGGGACGCCGGGGAGGCCTATGGGCTCGGCGACGTGTTTGCCGAGGCCATGGAGGCGCGCCGCTCCAAGGCATGACGGCATGAACACAGCGCCGGCCAACATCCGCTCCGTCGTGGCGGCCCACCTCTGCACGGGATGCGGAATGTGCGAAAACGCCTGCCCCGGCGGCGCGATTTCCATGGCCCGGCGCCGCGGAATCTACGAGGCCGTCGTAACGCCGGAGAGGTGCACCGGGTGCGGCCTTTGCCGGATCGTATGCCCGGGCCCGGGCGTGGACCGCCTCCGGCTCGGCGACGCGCTGTACCCGGAAGACGCGAGCGATCCGGGCCTCGGCCGCTACGCGGCCTGCTACGCCGGGCACTGTGCCGACGACGCGACGCGGCGCATGGGATCGTCCGGCGGCCTGGCGACCGGATTGCTGGCCTGGATGCTGAAAACAGGACGGGTAGACGGCGCGGTCACGGTCCGATCCGTCCCCGGCTGGCCGCTCGAACCCGGGGCGGTCGTGATCCGCGATCCCGAGGACCTCCCAGCCGCCAGCGGCTCCCGGTATTGCCCCGTTCACTTCGCGAAGATCCTGCGGGAGGTCGAGCCCGGGCCCGGCCGCTACGCGTTCGTCGGGCTGCCCTGCCACCTGCATGCCCTGCGCAAGCTGCAGGAGGCCCGCCCGCGGTTCCGCGAGCGGATTGCCTGGGCGTTCGGCCTGTACTGCAGCGGGACGCGGACCTTCGACGCCACGGAGTACCTGCTCGACCGCATGGGGATCGCCCCGGCCTCCGTGGCCTCACTGGCCTACCGCCGGGGGAACGGCCTCGGCTCGCTGGTGGTGACCTGCGCCCACGGCCGGACCCGGAGCCGCGAGTATACCGACTACTATCCCGCCCTGCGCTCCTTCTTCATCCCGCACCGATGCGCCCTGTGTTCGGATCATTTCGCGGAACTGGCCGACCTGTCTTTCGGCGACATCCAGGTCCCGGAATTCCCGGACCGCCGGGCGGGAACCGGATCGGTCGTCGCCCGCGGACGGGGCCTCGGACTGCTGGAAGAGGCGGCGGCCGAAGGCGCGGTACGTCTGGCGCCGATCGACCGCGCGCGGGTGGTGAAGTCCCAGGCGGGCCAGCTCCGGCGCAAGAAGAGGGACGTGCCCGCGCGGCGAAAGCTATTCCGCCGGTTGGGCGTGCCCGTGCCGCGCGATGACGAGCCGGCGCCGCGGCCCGGCGTTCGGGATACGCTGGCCGCGTGGCGGGCCACCCTGATACTCTATGCTGAGCGCGCGATCGGGCGGCGGCGCTCGTTATGGTGGATCATCGACCGCCTGCATGGAGGAAAACGGGTTTCATGAAGGCGAGGATTCTGCCGGCCTTTCTGACTCTTCTGATCGCCCTGATCGCGGCCGGCGCCATCGGCGAGTGGATCGTGCGCCGGCTCGGCCTGGCCCCGCCGCTGCCGGAGCAGTTCAGGAATTACGCCTCCACGCCTGCCATGCCGTACGGACCGAAGCCGCATAGCCGCGCCAGCGGCCGGTCCTTCAAGGGCGAATTCGACTACGACTACCGGCACAACGCATTCGGCTTTCGCGACGGCGAACACGAGCTTTCGCCCCCCCCCGGCGTGCGCCGGATTCTCGGGCTGGGCGACAGCTTTACGTACGGCGTGGGCGCGGCGTTCGAGGAAACGTATCTCTATCGCCTGGAGCAGAACCTGAACGCGCGGGAGGAAAAACATCCCCGGGTCGAGATCATCAAGGCCGGCATCCCGCGGTACTTCCCGGAGCCGGAGCGCATCCTGCTGGAAAAGCTTGGTCTGCAGTTCCAGCCGGACCTGGTGATTGTCGGCTTCGTACCCAACGACGTGATCGACACGCTGTACGGCCTGGCCGCTGTCCGCGTGGATGCGTCGGGCTACCTGGCGCTGCGCCAGGCGGTGAACCTCGGCTCGTTCGGGCGCCGGCTGTACCGCCGGTCGCACCTGTGCCGGCTCGTGCTCTCGAAATACGTGGCGTGGCGCAACGACCGGTTCGAGCAGGGAGGCCGCGTAAACGAGGACCATGGGCCGCACGAGGCCAACTGGAAAAAAATCGAGGCGGAATACGGGAAGATGGCGGCCCTCGTCCGGGCCGCCGGCGCCGAACTGCTGATCGTGCATATTCCAAGAAAGGGCCCGTGGACGGAGTCGCACGAATACCCCGCGCGCCGGCTAGCGCGGTGGGCCGGGGCAAACGGCGTGGATTTCCTGGACTTGCTGCCCGCCCTGAAGGCCGCGGGGGATTCCGGGCCGCTGTACTACGCCAAGGACGGCCACTGCACGCCGGCGGGCTACGCCGTGATCGCGGAAGCCCTTGCACGCCACATCGAGGAAAAGAGCTGCCTTCGCTGAATTGGCCGCGGCCGCGCATGAAGACGATCCGGGCGCCTTTTTTTAAAGCGAAACTGCTATAAGAGTTCCAGCACAAGCCACGCCATGTCGCTCAAGGATAAAACCGTTTCCGGCCTGCTGTGGAGTTTTCTGGACGATCTGGCCCGGGGCGGCTTGCTGTTTGTCAGCGGCCTCTTTCTCGCGCGCCTGCTGCCCCCGCGCGAGTTCGGGCTGATCGGGATGACCACGCTCTTCATCGCCATTTCGCAAACCATCGTCAACAGCGGGTTCAACCAGGCGTTGATCCGGAAGCAGGACTGCACGCAGGCGGATTACTCCACCGTCTTCTACTTCAACATCGCGATCAGTGTGGCTCTGTACCTGCTGTTATATTTCGCCGCCGGCGGGATCGCGCGCTTCTTTCACGAACCCCCGCTCGAACCCCTCATCCGGGTGCTGGGCCTGACCGTCCCGATCGGCGCATTGGGCGTGGTGCAGCAAACCCAGGTCGTCAAGGAAATCAAGTTCAAGCTGTTGACCCGGATTTCGATCGTGTCGGCTGCGATCGCCGGGATGATCGGCATTTCCCTGGCGTATGCCGGCTACGGCGTCTGGAGCCTGGTCGCGCTGACACTTTCCCGAGCCGGGATCGAGCTGGCGCTGTTATGGTGGTGGAGCGCGTGGCGGCCTTCCCTTGTTTTTCACCGGGCTTCGTTCAGCGAGATGTTCGCGTTCGGTTCCCGCCTGCTGGCCAGCGGGTTGATCGGCACGCTGTACGCCCACATCTTCAACCTGATCATCGGGCGGTTCTTTTCGGCGGCGGACCTGGGGTATTACACCCAAGCCCAGGCCTTTCGCAACCTACCCTCCCAGCGGTTGACCGCCATCGTCCAGCGCGTGAGTTATCCCGTGCTGGCCACGTTGCAAGAGGAGGCGGCACGCCTGAAGGCCGCGTACCGCCGGATGCTTCAATGCTCCATGCTGGTCACCTTCGTGTTGATGCTGGGGATGGCGGCTAGTTCCGAAGCCCTGCTCCTCACCCTGGTGGGCGAGCCGTGGCGGCCCGCCGTCGTTTACCTGCGGCTCCTGTGCCTATCGGGTTTATTCTATCCCTTGCACGCTATCAATCTCAACATGTTCCAAGTACGAGGTCGCAGCGACCTGTACCTGAAACTGGAAGTAATCAAGGCGGTCCTGGTGGTGCCGGCCTTGGTCATCGGCATCTGCTGGGGCATCCAGACAATGATCCTGACCATGATTTTCATCAGCTTCTCCACGTATGTCCTGACCGCGACTTGGTCCAGCCGGCTCATCGGATATGGCGTCGGGGAGCAGGTCCGCGACATCCTGCCCTCCTTTGCCCTGGCCGCCTCCATGGCGGCCGTGGTGTACCTGTTCGGCCGGATAGTGCCCCTCGCCCCTCCACTCCAACTCGCCGCGCAGGTCGGCCTGGGCACCGCGTGGACGATCGGCCTGGCGGAACTCACCCGCATGGGCGGCTATCTCTACGTGAAGGATTTAGCGCTAGAGAAACTCGCGCGAGGTCGGAGTCCGCCCGGACGGAACACGCATGAAAAGGCATGAAAAGCAGGCGTTCCGGCCTGCAACCAGTACGGGTCCCGTGCTTGGCGATCGCCATGTTGTGATTGAAAAGAGCGCGCAAAGGCGCGAGAATGTCGGAATTTTATCGAGATAAAGGAACGCCGCGGGCCGGGGCACGCATGAGCATGAAGCCGTTCGACAAACCCGTCTATGTGACCAAGCCGTTCCTCCCCCCGCTGGAGGAATACGCGGCCGGCCTGCGGGCCATCTGGGACTCGGCCTGGCTCACCAACGGCGGCCCGGTGCTGGAGCAGTATCTCCGCGCCCTCGAGGAGTTCCTGGATCATCGGAACCTCTGCCTGTTCGTCAACGGCACGCTGGCGCTGCAGATCGCGCTGGACGGGCTGCAACTCAAAGGCGAGGTGATCACCACCCCCTTCACCTTCGTCGCCACGGCCCACGCCGCGGTGTGGAACCGGCTGCGGCCGGTGTTCGCGGACATCGAACCCGAGCACTACACCCTGGACCCGGCCGCCGTCGAGGCGGCCATCACCCCGGACACCTCCGCGATCCTCGCCGTCCATGTCTTCGGGCATCCCTGCCGGCTCGCCGCGCTCGCCGACATCGCGCGGCGGCACCGCCTGAAGCTGGTCTACGACGCGGCGCATGCGTTTGGGGTCCGGGTGCAGGGCCGCTCCATGGCGCATTTCGGCGACGTGACGATGTTCAGCTTCCACGCCACCAAGCCGTACCACTCCATCGAGGGCGGCCTGCTGGCCTCCGTCGACCCCGGCCTCAAGAACACGTTCAATCAACTCAAGAATTTCGGCATTGTGTCCGAGACGGAGATCGTCGGGCTGGGCACCAACGCCAAGATGAACGAGTTCCAGGCCTTGATGGGCCTGAAGAACCTGTCTCACATGGGCGCGATCATCGCGGGGCGCGCCCGGGCGGCGCAGGTGTACCGCGAAAGATTGTCGGGGGCGCCCGGCCTCCGCCTCACGCCCCCGCTGCCGGAAGACTGCGAGGCCAACCATGCCTACCAGCCGGTCGAAATCGTCGACGGCGAGAGCCGGCTGTCCCGCGACGAAGTGTACGAGGGCCTGAAGAAGTATAACGTATTCGCCCGCAGATATTTCCATCCGCTGCTCACCGATTGTTCGACCTATCGCGCCGCGCGGCGGGGCAGCGAGTTGCCGGTGGCGCGCCGCGTCGCGCGGCAGATCCTGACCCTCCCGATCTACCACGACCTCCCGGTCGAGAGCGCGCATCGCATTAGCGACATGGTCATCCATCTAGCGGCCGGAAACCCGGGATGACCAAGCTGGTTGAAAAAACCTTCCGGGCCGCCGCGTGGAATGCCGCCGGGACCTTCGGCGCCGCGCTGATCCAGAAACCGGCCGTGACCCGCGAGGACGAGTCCGCCGTCTTCCATTTCAACATGGTCATGGCCTTTCACCTGCAGGCGCTCAATCTCAACGTGCCGAAGGCCACGGGCCGCTCGGACCTCTACCTGCTGCCGGCCTTGCTCTTTCGCCGGCCCGCGCCTTTAGAACTGCTTCACCGCCTGTTCAAACGTCTTCATCCGAAGATTAAAACCTTGATATAAATAGCAAACGCATTAGGCTGCTTTCGATTGAGATGGTCCATGCAAGGCCGAACGGTTAGGATCACGGGAATACGATTCATGCGATGGGGGTGTGTTCTGGCCGCAAGTTTGTGCGTGGCCTTCTGGAGCGCGGGCTGCAAGACCCGCCGCGCCCGGAACAAGCCGGCCATGCCCCCCACTTCCGCGGCGGTCCGGCCCCCGAACCCGGCCCCCGCCCCTCCCGCCGACCAGGCCTTGATCCGCCCCGGGCTGATGGTGAACGTGACGGTCATCGTGGGCGGCAAGAAACAGATCGAGGAGGCCGGCCGCCGCGTGTCCGAGAACAGCACGCTGACGCTGCCGCTCCTGGGCTCGCTCTCCGTGGGCAACGAGACCCTGGATTCGCTGACCGGCCGCCTGACGGCCGGATACCAGGAATACTTCGTGAATCCCCAGGTGCTCGTGGAATTCGTGCGCGACGAGATGCCCGAGGGCATCTCCCCCTGGGGGCACGTGACGGTCATGGGCCGGGTCAAGCGCCCCGGCCGGGTCAACATTCCTCCGACGCGCGACCTGACGGTGAGCTTGGCCATCCAGCAGGCCGGCGGCTTCGATACCAGCGCCAAGGACACCGCCATCCTCGTCACGCGGCGCGACCCCGATGGCCGAACCACAACCCGGCAGATCAACCTCCGCGCGGTCGGCGTGCGCGGACAGGTGGAAAACGATATTGTGCTGAAACCGGACGACGTGGTATATATCCCCGAATTGGTTTTTTAGGAGGAAAAAAGCCGTGAGAAATCCAATCGTCATCACAGGCGTGGTGTTTTTTGCAGTCTTGGCGGCCGCGGCCTGGGGAGAGGCGGGGACCGGCATCCGTTCAGGGCCCTTCACGCTCTCGCCGGTCGTGGAAGTGGCCGCGGTCTACGACTCCAATATCGACCGCCTGTCCACGGACGAAGAGGACGCCACGTTCTTCGACGCCGAGCTCTCATTGAGCCTGGGCTACAGGGCCCGCGAGGTCGAGTTCAGCGGCACGGGCTTCCTGGGGCAGCGCTTCTACACCGAGGACGGCGACCGTGATTTTTCGACCGGCGGCGAGATCCTGTCGCTGCAGTACGGCTCCCGGGACCGGATCGCGATCGCGGTCCAGCAGTCCTACCGGAAGGTGGAGGACCTGGACACCTTTGGGCCCGACGCGGAGGTCGGCGGCATGGCGCCCGATGCCTTCCTCGACGCCGACGTCCGGCGGCGCCGCGAGATCCTCGAGGCCGGCGCGACCGTGGAGGCGACCCCGACCGACAAGCTGGATGTGAGCGCGGGCTATCGTTACAGCGAGACGGATTACTCGAGCACGAACCTGTTCGATCTCGACGGCCACGGCGCGCAGTTGGAGGCCGGGCACCGGCTGACGGACAAGGTGGCGGCGCTGGTGACGGTCATGGGCGGCATCCAGGAGAGCGAAGACGTGGATGACTCGTCGCAATACACCGCCGCCCGCCTGGGGCTCCGTATGCGGGGCACCGACCGGCTGAACTACAAGGCCGGCATCGGGTACCAGAACCTGGACCGCCCGGAGGGCCTGGATTCCGAGGACGGCTTCCACTACGACGCCCTTGCGTCCTGGGCGGCCACCGACAAGACGGCGGTCCAACTCGAGGGCCGAAACGGCATGCAGCTTTCTTCGATCCACCTCGGCAATGCCGTGGACTACTCCGTGGCCCGGCTGGGCGTCTCGTACCGCATGAGCTCTTCCATGGCCCTCACGGCCAGCGGCGTGTACCGGATCGACGACTACGCCGACCGGGTGCTGAACGAGGGCGAACTGGTCCACCGCAAGGACAAGGGCGCGACCCTTAAACTGCGCGCGGACTACAAGCTGCCGGCGAAGTACCTGCTCCTGTTTGTCGAGGGAAGCTACGAGAACGTGGATTCGACGATCCGGGACTACGAGGTGACCCGCGTGAGCCTGGGTGTGGACGTGGAAATCTGACCTCAACGAAGGAGTAAACAATGAGAACGATCCGTATTGCCGCCCTGATCGCCTTGGGCGCGGTGCTGACTGCGTCCGGCGACTTTGCTCCGCCCACGGACGAGCAGTTGTCCGCGGCCGCCGCATCGCCCGATACCGCACTGGCCGCGTTGTTGAAGGATGCCGGCGCAGAACAGGCCGCCGACGTGGTCCGGAGTGTAATCGAGAAAATCGCCAAGCAGGGTCTCGACGCCGCCGCACAGGCCGCCCGCCTGGCCGACGTGATTCGCATCGCGTTGGACGCGGTCCCCGCCGGTGAGCAGGAGGCTTTTGTCGCAGCCGTTGGCCGTGGACTGGCCGGTTCCGGGTTGCCGGAGGGCGTCATTCCCGACGTCCGCGCCGCCATTGACAGCCAGGCCGGCGAATCGCTCGCCATGTACTTCGACCAGGGCTTCGTAGCCGGCGGAGGGGGCGTGCCTTTCGTACTCCACCCTCAACCGCCCGACCCCGATGAGGACGAGGAGCCTCCGCCTCCACCTCCTCCGCCTCCGCCTCCACCTCCTCCGCCTCCGCC